>JAQGOX010000845.1 GCA_028293365.1 Verrucomicrobiales bacterium
TTTTTCATTGTTTTCGGCATCGGTGCTATTTCCAAACCCGCCCGAGTCCATGGCCGCGAACCTGGCTGAATTGACGCCGGGCGCCAGATTGAGCGCATCGACTTCGAGGCCGGAATCGTCCGCGAGCACCCACGCTTTGTCTTTTTCTTCGAGGAAGCCAGCCCCACAAAACCATTCAGCAACCTGAACGGCCTTTTTTGTGGCATTTGCCGCAAAGGTATTGCCGTCTTCGACCACCTCGGGCGCGGCAGGTAAATCGCGAAGTGATAGATAGCGCCACTTGCTGCCAAGGATTTCGCGGATTTCGGCCACTTTGTTAGGGTTCCGGCTGGCGATAACAATTGTTCCGGTCATAAGCCTGACGTGGGGCGCTGCTTTGATTGCATGGTCATTTAGATGATTGGTCGGTTCAAGCTGACAAATGTTTCACGGTCCATTGCAAAAATCAATGCAAGGTCTTGTTCATTATTGCAAAAGGGATGGCGCCGCCTGTGCAAAATCGTCGCAAACTACCTTGATTTAATCGTTCTCAATTCTATTCTGGGACGTGCTCCCGAGATCAGTATGAACCTGTTTTATCTCTTCGTCAGCTTGCTTATATGCGTATCCACCCGTGCAGACGGCAATACCAGAACACAAGTAAAGCAGTCCACCGAGCGCGTCGAACCAAATATTATCGCGTGGCGCCGTGACTTTCATGAACATCCCGAGTTGGGCAACCGCGAGATCCGTACTGCCGGAATCGTCGCGAAACATCTGGAGGCGCTGGGAATAGAGGTTAAGACTGGGGTCGCAAAGACTGGAGTCGTCGGCCTCTTGAAGGGGGCGAAACCGGGGCCGGTGGTGGCTTTGCGCGCGGATATGGATGGCCTTCCGGTCACGGAACGCGGAGGACTGCCATTTGCTTCCAAAGTGAAAACCACATTCAACGGACGAGAAACCGGAGTGATGCATGCCTGCGGTCATGATACGCACGTCGCGATGTTACTGGGAGTGGCGGATGTTTTGGCGGGCATGAAAAATGACCTTCACGGCACGGTTAAGTTCATATTCCAGCCATGCGAAGAAGGGCCGCCGTTCGGCGAGGAAGGAGGCGCTGAATTGATGGTCAAGGAAGGGGTGATGGAAAATCCGCATGTCGATGTCGTTTTCGGACAGCATATCTGGTCCAATCTGGAAGTTGGAAAAATTCAATATCGACCCGGTGGAACGATGGCCAGCTCCTCGGATTTGCAGATTATCGTGAAAGGCAAATCGGCTCACGGTGCCACGCCCTGGTCCTCAATCGATCCGATCGTCGTGGCTGCGCAGATAATTAATAATCTGCAGCCGATCATCAGCCGAAACCTAAACATTTCGCAGAATCCGGGAATTGTTACCATTGGTTCAATCCATGGCGGCAACCGATTCAATATCATTCCGGAAACGGTGGAGCTGATGGGAACGATTCGCGCTTTCAGTCCTGGGGACGAAAAAATGTTGAGCGACCGCGTAAAGCAAGTTGCTCTCAAAACCGCTGAGAGTGCGGGCGCCACCGCAGAGGTCAAAATCCCTTACAGCGTCCGATGCCCGGTGACCTTCAACAATCCGGCGTTGACTGAAATGATGCTGCCTTCGTTGAAGAAAAGTGCAGGGGCGGAAAACGTCACTATGATGCCGCCAAAAACCGTTGCCGAGGATTTCTCATTTTATCAGGAAAAAGCTCCGGGCCTTTTTGTATTTCTAGGCGGGATGCCCGCGGGTGGCAATGCTGAAACGGCCCCGGCCCATCATACGCCTGATTTCACGGTTGATGAAGGCGCTTTGAAATTAGGAGTTGAGACGCTGGCCAACCTTGCGCTGGATTATATGGAGCTGTCTCAAAAGTAAGGTAAGCCGAAGCGGGTTTTTAGAGGCGACCGACTTCGTTATTTCAGACGCTCGTTTCACTCGAAGCAGGTTTCTGCTTTTTTGTGTGTTTTTGTGCAGGCTGTGTAAATACTGCCAAGCCGGTTCGTTTTCCTTGAGCCTCGATTCGTGAGGAATCTGGCCTGTTCCGCGGAAATCCGGATGCGGCAAGAAAAGTGCTCGTCTGGTTTCTGTTGTCTGAATCTGCTTTTAGAACAAGATCGCGATGGCCCCCGGTATGGATCTTTGGATCACTGGTGATCGGCATTTTTTTGTCGGTTGGCCTGTTTCTCAGTGTCCGCCGTTGGGAAGAGCGCGATCAAAATAAATACGCGGTCGATCTGACGCATCGTTCGTTGGAACAATTGAACATTTCCATTCTTCGTTCAATGGAAGTTCTCTATTCGATCGCTTCGTTCCGTTTCGCGAACCAGGAGCTGGATCCGGAACGATTCCGGAACTTTGCGGTGCAAGCGCTGCAGAGGCAGACCGAGTTGCAGGCATTATCCTGGAATCCCGTTGTGCATGCGGCTGATCGAAACCAATTTGAACGGGTAGCATCCGCGAGCTTTGCGGGTTATGAATTTCGGGAGAAGGACGATATCGGTCGCCTAATGCGCGCGAAAGACCGGACCGAATTCGTTCCCGTCTATCTGATCGAGCCTCTTCAGGGAAATCGCGCCGCGCTCGGGTTCGATCTTGGCTCGGATCCCTCCCGACGAAGTTCCATGGACCGGGCGCGCGATACGGGAGCGCCGGTCGCGACCGCACCGGTGCAGCTCGCACAGGGACCTAAAAACGAAGCCGGTTTTTTGGTGCTTTTGCCCGTTTACAATGGAGCCGTGCCACACACGGTCGAGCAGAGAAGAGCCAACATCGCCGGGTTCGCGGTGGCTGTGTTTCGTGTGGAAAGGCTGGTCAATGGGCTTTTTGGAGAATTAAAAAACAAGGGAATCGAAGCTGAAATTCGTGATTCGTCCGCGACTGGAGAACTGATTTATACGAATCACGCTCGAAACTCTTTAAAGTTCGAGGAAGCTTCTTTTGACTTGGCCGGGCGCGGGTGGACCGTCCTTTTTTCGCCTACGGCGGACTTCATGGCGAAGCGGTCGCACGCGCAATCATGGATCGTGTTGGCCGCCGGACTCATCTTCAGCTTCGTCACAGCAGCGTATCTCTATGACGGATGGCGCCGAACCGTCGAAGTTGCGGCCGCGAATGCCGCGTTGCAGGAGGAGGTATCGATTCGAGAGCGCGCTGAAAGAGCTGCCGCATTCGCGAACGAGGCGAAGTCGGAGTTTTTGGCAAATATGAGCCACGAGATACGGACGCCGCTGAATGCTATTTTGGGCTACACGCAATTAATGGGGCGCGATTCGCACCTTCTGCCTGAACAAAAGGATGGTTTAAACGCAATTGGCGCGAGCGGACGTCATTTGCTTGGCCTGATAAATGAGATTTTGGATCTGGCGAAAATCGAAGCGGGCCGGATGGAATTAAATGCGGTGGACTTCGACCTGTGCTCGCTGGCGCGTGATCTCGAAACTACCTTTCGTCCGCTTTGCGCGCAAAAGAGAATCGGATTTCGGCTGGCGACCCCGCGAATCGAGAATTCCTGTGTTCGGGGGGATGAGGGAAAGTTGCGGCAGGTGCTGATCAATTTGCTCGGTAACGCGGTGAAATTCACAATGATCGGAGAAGTTTACCTGGATTTCAATCAGCAGCCGGACGGACGGTGGCTGTTTGAGGTGATTGATAATGGCCTGGGGATTCCAGAGGAAGAGCGCCAGGAAATCTTTAAACCATTTCATCAGGGACGCGGCAGCCGGTCGCAGGGTGGGACCGGTCTCGGGCTGGCCATCGCGAAACGCCAGGTCGAGCTGCTCGGCGGGAAACTCGAATTACATTCCGAGCGCGGAGTTGGCTCACGCTTTTTTTTCGCCATTCCATTGGAGGCTGCGCGGGAAACGCCGGAAAGCATTCCAGTTCTGCGCACGGTGCGGCTGGCTCGCGGGCAGGCGGTTCGAGTGCTGGTGGTGGATGATAACAAGGAAAACCGGGATGTATTAGGAGGGATGCTGACTGCGGCTGGATGCGATGTGACGATGGTTCGTGACGGAGAATCCGCGGTGGCGGAGTTGGTTAAAAGGACGTTCGATATTCTTTACCTCGATTTGTTATTGCCTGGAATGAGCGGGTTTGAAGTGGCTCGTTATATCGCAAATCATTTTGACCACGACCGTCCTAAAGTGGTTGCGCACAGTGCCTCCGCCAGGCTGGTTGATCGGCAACAGGCACTCGCCGCCGGTTGTGTCGATTTTATCGGGAAGCCTTTCGAGTGTGAGCGATTGTACGAATCAATGACGCGTTGTTTGGGCGTCACGTTCGAGAAAGAAGAGGACCGCACCACAGAACCAGACCCGACTCAGCCTCGACTCGTCGAACGGGTGATTCTACCCGACGCTTTGTGTGGAAGGCTCATGACGGCCGCGGAGCTTCACAGCACGACAGCGTTAAAGGCTTGCCTGCAGGAACTGCGCGCACACGGCGCGGCCGGTTCACAGTTCGCGGATGAAATCCGTTTGCTCATGCGCAGCTATGATATGGATGGAATCCAGCTTCTCGTTTCGCGCCTGGCGGTATCGGCGGAAGCGCAAGGCAATCCGATCTCAGGACATGCACTCGCCCTTTGCTAAAGATTTGTCGCTCGGCACGGTTCTGCTGGTCGATGATGTTCCAGCGAATCTTGCTCTGCTCAGTGCGGCACTTGAACCGGAAGGGTATGAGATCCTGGCCGCGTCAACCGGGGCCGCAGCCTTGAATATCGCGGCGAAAGCCCAGCCTGGATTAATATTGCTCGACGTTCTGATGCCGGATCTCGACGGGTTTGAGACCTGTCGGCGGCTTAAAGCGCAGGCGTCCACGCGGGATATACCGGTGATTTTTATCACTGCCCGGAACGAAATGGATGCTGTTGTCGCGGCGTTTCGTGCGGGCGGTGTTGATTATGTCACCAAACCTTTTCAGACGGAGGAAGTATTAAGGCGGGTGGAAACCCATCTTCGATTGGCGGGGCTGAATCGCGAGTTGCGAGAGAAAAACCGCGCGCTCGAGCGCCGAACCGCGGAACTGACCGCGGAAATCCAACGTCGTGAAAATGCCGAGACGGCACTCGTGCAAGCCGACCACAGGCTCACGGTTTTCTCGGACCTGGAGGCGACGCGCGGTAATATTATGGGCCTTGTGGGAGAGAGCCCGCCACTCAAGCAACTCCTGGAAGAAATTAACCGCCTGCGTGATTTCGCCAACACGAGCGTATTAATTCTCGGAGAAAGTGGCACTGGTAAAGAATTGATTGCGCGAGCGATTCATTTCGACAGCGCGCGTGCGCGTGCTCCGTTCGTCCCGATTAATTGCGTCGCCATTCCCGCGGAGCTCGCGGAATCGGTTTTGTTCGGGCACGTAAAAGGTGCGTTTACCGGGGCCATTGCCGATCGACACGGTTGTTTCGCGCTCGCGGACGGAGGCACCTTGTTTCTTGATGAGATTGGGGATATGCCGATGGCGCTTCAGGTAAAACTGTTGCGCGTGCTCGAGGATGGGCGAGTGACGCCGGTCGGAGGCGCCGAGCCCAGGAAAGTCGAGGTTCGGGTGATTGCCGCAACGAATGCAAATCTCGCCGCGCGCATTGAGGCTGGGACTTTTCGGGAGGACCTCTATTTCCGCCTCGCGCGTTACACGATCTCCGCTCCTCCTTTGCGCGATCGGCGGGCGGATGTTCTCCGGCTTTCCGAGCATTTCCTGGCCGCGTTCGCGTCGGAAATGGGAAAACGCCCGCCAGTGCTGAGCGACGAAGCGATCGCGTCGCTCAGACACTATCGATTTCCCGGAAACGTGCGGGAGCTTAAGAATATCATCGAAAGAGCGCTGATTGAGAGTGGCGGCAAAACGATTGAGCCCGGGCATTTCCATCTACCGATGCAGATTGAATCTCGTTCCACGGTGGCATCGGTACCTTTGAAAGGCGGCTCTTTAGGCTCTCTGCCACTGAACCTGGCGGATGCGGAGGAGGTTCTCATACAGCGAGCGCTGGATGAGACCCAGGGAAATATTGCGGAAGCAGCGCGCTTGCTCGGAGTCAACCGGACTCGCATTTATCGAAAGCTTGCGCAGATCGAATCTCCCACGTCCTGAGCAGTGCAGTGTTTCGAGTGTTTCACCTGAAACGTTTGAAACAAAAGCTGAATCGAGCGCGGGTTCAAAGGTAAAGAAATGGGCGTAAAACCGATGTTTTTTGAGGCTCCAATAGATGGCATGACATTCGCTAAGGGTGATTCCGTGATCGTAAACCCTCAATGATCGCTAACACGACGGAACCCCTCATGAAGAAAGATATCCAAAAAAATAAACGAACCCGGGCGAAGACTTGCCTGCGGAAGTCGGCCGCGGGTGTGCTCGGCGCCTTCACCGCTCTAAATCTTGTTTGCACCCATGCTGAAGATGCTGCTCCTTCGCGGGTGGATGCATTGCTGAACTTCGAATTCTCCGACAAATATTTGACGCCCCGCGGCATGATCGTTCACCAGAACGGTTTGACATTTCAACAGCTCGCGCTCGGCTTTTTCAATGTGTATAAGGGCGATTCGTTTGTGAACGATTTCACCCTGGTCGGCGGCGTCTGGAATGACTTTTCGAGTGATGGAGTTTCCGTCCACGCGCCGTTCGGAACGAACCCGAAAACCTCCTGGGTGGAAATCGATCCCATCGCTGGAATTTCGCTGGGCGTCGCCAAACATTTTACGCTGAGCGTCACCTATACGGCTTTCAACATGCAGATCCTGGATATCGGCACTTCGCAGCATTTGGAAACGAAACTGGCATTCGATGATAGTCCATATTTAAAGGCTTTTTCACTGCATCCCTATTTTCTTTATTGGCAGGAATTGGATGGCAAAGCGACTGCCGCCGATGTGCCTTACGCTGTTTTCCTTGGGCAATCCGGTCCCGGCTCGAGCCACTATTTCGAAGTGGGAGTGGCTCCCTCCTACACCTTTGAAAATATCGGGCTGAAGCTGGAAGCGCCGCTTCGCGTGCTCCTGCCGGATAAGAACTTTTACGGCGAGTACTATGGCAAGGCCTCCACAGTTGGACTTTACGAAGTGGGCGCGAAAGCCAGCCTTCCGCTCAAATTCATGCCGAAGGGCTACGGTAATTGGGGCGCGCATGTCGGATTTCGCTATATGCATTTTGAAGATGTAAACCTCGCGGGCATGCAGCAGTTCAACGCACCTGGCGAATCGACCCGCGAATCAGCCCAGGTTTATGCCGGCATATCCATATTCTTTTAAAACAAAAACTTAAAACGTCCACGATTATGAAACATTGGAAAAAAACGATTTTGACCGCGTTCGGGGTGATTTTTTCGGCCGCCAGTCTGACTGCGGCGGATAAAGTCAGCATGGGGTTTATCTATGTCGGTCCGAAAGATGACTACGGGTACAATCAGGCACATTCGGAAGGGTGTGCCGGAGTGCAGAAGCTTTCCTGGGTAAAGGCGGTTGAGGAAGCGAGCGTGCCTGAAACCACCGCTGTCCAGGAAACCATGCGGAACATGATCAACCTCGACGGTGTTCAGGTGTTGTTCCCGACCTCATTTGGATATTTCGATCCTCATATTCTGAAGATCGCGAAACAATATCCGAAGGTGCAATTCCTGCATTGTGGCGGGCTCTATACCGAAGGTAAAAATCCAAAGAACGTAGGCAGTTATTTTGGATATATCGACGAGGCGGTTTTTGTTTCCGGCATCGTCGCGGGACATGCGACTAAATCGGGAAAACTCGGCTTCATCGCCGCGAAGCCGATTCCGCAGGTGTTGCGCAATATCAACGCCTTTGCGCTCGGCGCCCGCAGTGCGAATCCGAGCGCCACGGTACAAGTGATCTTCACGGGCGATTGGTCGGTCCCGGTGAAGGAAGCAGAGTCCGCCACCAGTCTGATCAATCAGGGTGTGGATGTGCTGACCTGCCATGTGGACAGCCCCAAGGTGATTTTGGAAACCGCTGAGCGCAGGGGAATCTATGTCTGCGGATACCATGCGAACGGATCAAAACTGGCGCCAAAAGGATATTTGACTGGTGCGGAATGGAACTGGTCCAAGGTCTATACCGATTACGCGGAGATGGTAAAAGCCGGGAAGTCACTTTCGGCTGGAACGATTCCACACCTCGTGCGCGGAGGGCTAAAAGAGGGCTTCGTCAAATGCTCGGATTACGGCCCAACTGTTGACAGCGCTGCCAAAAAAGACGCCGAAGCTGCGAAAGCCATGTTCATGGATGGAACGATGGTGATCTTCAAAGGCCCGCTCAAGGACAACTCCGGAAAAGAAATTCTTCCTGCCGGTAAGGAACTCAAGCAACAGGACATCTCCCTGGAATCAATGAGCTGGCTGGTTGAAGGAGTAATCGGCAGCACCAAGAGCTGACTCATTTTGTCCGCAATTCGAAGCACTACTGTTCAATGAGCGAAACTTCGCCAATGCAACCTGCGGCCTCAATTGCCGGGGCGCCATCAGTCGCGCTCATTCCTCGCGCCTCTTTGCGGTGGCGTTCCCGGCTTGAGGCGGCGGCGATGCCAATCATGGCGGTATTGGTGGCGATGGTTTTGTTCGGCTCGTTTTGCGCCTCTCAAGGCAGGAACCCGCTGGCGGTATTCGGGGCGATAAACAAGGCCGCGTTCGGCAGTTGGTACTCATTTCAAAATACACTCATTCGGGCAGCCCCATTGATGCTTACGGCCCTTTGCACGGCGCTCCCCGCCCGTCTCGGGCTCGTCGTCATCGGTAATGAAGGCGCACTTGTGATTGGCGGACTGACTGCCACCGCTGCTGGCCTCGCAGTGCAGTCTGCCCCCGTTCTAGTGGTGCTAACAGCGATGGCGCTTGCCGGGATGGTTGGAGGTGGACTCTGGATCACATTCGTCGGAATTCTCTATTACAAAAGAGGGGTCAACGAAACGATCAGCAGCCTGTTGCTGAACTACGTTGCAATCGCTTTTCTCAATCACCTGGTAAACGGTCCAATGCGGGATCCCAGCAGTCTTAACAAGCCTTCGAGCTATCCTATTCCAGATGACAAAATGCTGCCGGCCATCGGTGAGAGTAATATCCATTACGGGCTGGTTTTTGGAATGGTGGTCTGCCTCATCGCGTGGGTGCTGATGGAGCATACCTCCTTTGGTTTCAAGGTTCGTATGATCGGTGGCAATATTCGGGCGGCTCGGATGGCCGGCCTCCCCGTGGCCGCAATCGGTCTGATTATCTGTTTTCTTGCCGGTGCCGCTGCCGGACTCGCCGGGATGATCGAAGTTGCGGCTGTCCATGGCCGCGCCAACGAATCGCTCGCGGCGGGTTATGGGTATGCCGGCATTCTGGTCGCTTTTGTCGCGCGGCACCGCGGATTGGCCATTATGCTCGTTTCGGTCATGCTCGGGGGCATTCTTGCCAGCGGCGGGATATTGCAGCGGCAATTTCAATTGCCGGATGCGACGATCCTTGTTTTTCAGGGGTTGGTTTTTATCACCATTCTCTTCAGCGATTCGCTTTACGGAAAACTCAAATTCTTTAAGGAGGAGGCGGCATGACTTCCGACTCGATTGGCTGGTGGGGCGTTGTGATCGGCGTCCTCGCTGGTGCGATTCGGGGCGGCACTCCATTTCTGCTGGTCAGTCTGGGTGAATGTCTCACCGAAAAGAGCGGTAAGATCAATCTCGGCCTGGAGGGTGTGCTGCTGATGGGGGCGATGAGTGCCTATGCGATTTCATACAAAACCGGCAGTCCCTGGATTGGCGCTGGAGCGGCCGCTTTGGCCGGAGGAGTTCTCGGAATGCTGCATGCGCTTTTGGTATTGCGTCCGAAGGTAAATGATATCGCTGCCGGTATTGCGATTTTAATTTTCGGCAGCGGGATCGCATTTTATTTCGGCAAACCATTTATCCAGCCAAGCGCTCCGCAGCTTCCGGGGATACAACTTGGTGGTTGGAGTTCGCTTGGGCAAATCAAAGCGGCTCTTACCATTAGCCCTCTTTTTATATTCGGAGTCGCTGTTGCGTTCTTGATGCAATGGTTTTTTCGCACCACCCGATGGGGTATGCATGTGCGAGCTGTGGGAGATTCGCCTGCGGCAGCCCGTGCCATGGGTATTTCGCCAACGCGCACGCGGTTTTTTTCAATTGTGGCAGGGTCGGCGTTGGGTGGTCTCGGAGGAGCGCATCTGTCGCTTTTTTATCCAGGAGCCTGGACCGAATCGATCTCAAGCGGGCAGGGGCTAATGGCCGTCGCGCTCGTCATATTCGCGCGTTGGAATCCAACCCAATGTTTATGGGCTTCTCTCTTATTTGGCGGTGCGCAGGCGATTGGCCCTTCCTTGCAGGCAGTCGGAATCAGCGCGGGATACTATCTATGGAATGCTTCGCCTTACATCCTGACGCTTGTTGTGATGATTCTGACTTGTTCGACCAAACGAACTTTAACCGGAGCACCCGGAGCACTCGGAGCGAATGCATGACCCCCATGGCGCGATACGTTGACGCTGATCCCTATCCCTGGCCGTTCAATGGGGATTTGCAGCCTGCAAATACCGTTTTGCTGGTCATCGACATGCAGACCGATTTTTGCGGCGAAGGTGGTTATGTTGATAAGATGGGATATGATCTGTCACTCACCCGGGCTCCGATTGGACCAATTCAAAAAGCGCTGACGGCTGCTCGCGAGAATGGTTATCATGTCATGCACACGCGGGAAGGTCACCGGCCCGATCTTGCCGATCTGCCGCTGAACAAACGGTGGCGCAGTGAACGGATCGGCGCGGCAATCGGTGACCCAGGACCTTGCGGAAGAATCCTGGTCCGGGGCGAGCCAGGCTGGGAACTCATACCCGAACTCGCGCCTCTTCCTGGAGAAGTGGTCATTGATAAACCGGGAAAAGGTTCGTTTTACGCCACTGATCTCGATCTGATTCTCCAACGCAAAGGAATTCGAAATATCGCGCTCGCCGGAATTACCACCGATGTCTGCGTGCATACGACGATGCGGGATGCGAATGACCGCGGTTACGAGTGCCTTCTGCTCTCCGATTGTACCGGTGCCACCGACTACGACAATCATCTGGCTGCATTGAAAATGGTTACCATGCAGGGCGGAGTGTTTGGTGCGGTCGCCGATTCCAACGCTTTCATTAAGGGAATTGGATGATAATTCCCGCTCCCATTCGCCCTGAGAAGCCGTTCGACCTGGAACTGGTGAACCTGACCAAGCGGTTTGGTTCATTTGTCGCGAACGATTCGGTTTCAATGAAGATTCCGGCCGGGAGTTTTCATGCATTGATTGGGGAGAACGGGGCGGGCAAGAGCACTCTCGTAAAGTGCATCATGGGATTTCATACGGCTGACGAAGGTGACATTTTAATTCAAAAGCACTCGCGCGAGATCAAAAGTCCCTACGATGCCTATCAGCTCGGTATCGGGATGGTTTATCAGCATTTTACTCTCATTCCAGCAATGACAGTTGCCGAAAATCTGGTTTTGAGCCGCCCGGACATTCCTCCGGTGATAAAATGGAAACATGAAAATGAGCGTCTTCGTGAGTTCATGCGTCACGCACCCTTTCAGGTCGATCTCGATACGCCCGCTTCGCAATTGGCGGCCGGCGAGAAGCAGAAAGTCGAGATTCTCAAACAACTCTATCTTGAAAGCAAATTCCTGATCCTCGACGAGCCGACCTCCGTTTTGACCCCTTCCGAGGCGGATGAAGTCCTCGGTTTGATTCGGCAAAAAGTGAAGGGAGGCGAACTGAGTGTTCTGATTATCACGCACAAGTTTCGAGAGGTATTTGGATTTTGCGACCGCGTGACTGTGCTGCGTCGAGGTAAGTTTACCGGCGGCGGCGAAGTAAAGGATTTTACGGCGGACGATCTGGCAACTCTGATGATGGGCAGTGCTCGCAGGCCCGGCGCCGTTGCAAAGATTCCGCGTGAGCGAGGCTCCGCGGCGCTCGAAATTAAAAACCTCTGCGCGAACAAAGATAGCGGTGTCCCTGCCTTGAGCGATGCAACACTCACAGTTCACGAAGGCGAGATCGTGGGAATTGCCGGTGTTTCCGGAAATGGGCAACGCGAATTGGTCGAAGTCCTCGCGGGTCAGCGCGCCCCAACTTCCGGGGAAATCGTCGTGCATCAGGAGAATTATCGGGCCCGCCGCTCCGAGGCATCCAGGCATAAGGTTTTTCTACTGCCGGAAGAACCTTTGCGAAATGCCTGCGTTCCACAGATGAGTGTCGCGGAGAATATTGCGTTTCGTAATTTTGATGGACCCCCGATGACGCGGGCGCGAATTTTCCTGAGCCGTAAGGCGATTCGCAAGTTTGCCCAGGATCTGATTGCCCGCTTTTCCGTTAAGACCAGGTCCCCCGATACACCGATCGGCGACCTTTCGGGAGGTAATGTTCAGCGCGCCGTGCTCGCTCGTGAACTGGGTCCCGGAACGGCCCGGGTTTTAATCACCGCGAATCCTTGTTTCGGTCTTGATTTTGCCGCGGTGGATTCCATTCATGCGCAAATTGTGGAAGCGCGTAATCGCGGCGTCGCAGTCCTCCTGGTTAGCGAAGATCTCGACGAACTTCTGGCGCTTGCCGATCGGCTCTTCGTCATTTCTCACGGAACGCTGGTTCACGAGACGACTCCTGCGGAGGCAGACATCAAGACGATCGGCCACCACATGGCCGGACATTGACGTATGAAAATCTTACGAACAGTCACGGTGCCCGCCGAGCCCTACTCCTTTGAATTCGATCCGGCGATCTGCGCTTTGCTTCTGATCGACATGCAGCGCGACTTTCTCGAACCCGGTGGGTTCGGCGAGATGCTCGGCAACGATGTCTCCCAACTTCGGCGCGCAATTGAACCGAATAAGAAACTGCTGGCCGCCTGGCGGGCGCGCGGTTGGCAGGTTCTTCATACGCGTGAGGGACATCGACCTGATCTTTCGGATCTCCCACCCGCAAAAAAGATTCGCGGACATGGCAAAACTTGCATCGGAGACGAAGGACCCATGGGACGGATTCTTATTCGCGGAGAAGCAGGGCACGATATTATTTCTGAACTCTATCCACTGCCATCCGAGCCAGTCATCGACAAGCCGGGAAAGGGAGCATTCTTTGCCACCGATCTCCACGCCATTCTTCAGAATCGAGGCATCAAGCAACTGATTGTCACCGGGGTCACCACCGAAGTCTGTGTCAACACTACCATCCGTGAGGCCAACGACCGTGGTTACGACTGTCTGGTGCCTTCAGACTGCGTCGCTTCTTACTTTCCTGAGTTTCAGGAAATGGGCCTTCGAATGATCAAGGCTCAAGGTGGAATTTTCGGATGGGTTTCCGATTCAGAAAAGATTCTCACAGCCATTTCATGAAAAGCTCAAACGATAACTTCTAAAACCAACTAAATTATGAATGCCACTGCAAAACCGAAAATCTGGGTGCCGGGGGACTGGAATGCGTTTTTTGGGTTCGGCACTAATATTCTCGTCAATCTGCTCACGCTCACGGCGCTTCTGCGATTCGTTTTGAAAATGCCAGACGAACTGGTATTTGGGCGAATCCTTCCCGCCACCGGACTGATGCTTTGCCTTTCGACGCTCTATTACGCCTGGCTCGCCTATGATCTTGCGAAAAAGACTGGCCGGACGGACGTCTGCGCTCTTCCTTCGGGCATCAGCGTGCCGCATATGTTTGTGGTCACTTTTGTGATTATGCTGCCGATCACTCTGAAGACCGGCAATCCAGTCAAAGGGTGGGAGGCCGGCTTAACCTGGGTTTTCATTCAAAGCTTCGTTCTCATGATTGGAGGCTTCATCGCGCCAATTATTCGCAAAATAACCCCGAGAGCCGCGCTATTGGGAACTCTCGCCGGAGTGTCGGTGACATTCATTTCAATGCGTCCCGCCCTCGAAATGTTTATGACACCCGCAATCGGCATTCCCTGTTTCGCGATCATTTTGCTCAGTTGGTTTGGCGGCGTCCGTTATCGCGGAATTCCTGCGGGTCTCGTGGCCATCGCTGTCGGAACTTTGATTGCCTGGGGTTCCACCGGAGTTGGTCTAAACTACGGCGGCCTAAGCCTGAAGGGCCTTACCGATTCCGTCAGTAATTTCGGCTTTCACATCCCTTTGCCGGTGGTGGGTCACCTCTTTTCCGGATTCGAATTCCTCGGAATATTGCTGGTGACTGCAATTCCGTTCGGGATCTATGATTTGGTTGAAGCCATCGATAATGTTGAAAGCGCCGCAGTCGCAGGTGACAGTTTCCCCACGACCCGCGTTTTAACTGCGGACGGCATTGTCAGCCTGATCGGCTGTCTGGTGGGAAACCCTTTTATTAATGCAGTTTATATTGGTCATCCGGGGTGGAAGGCGATGGGAGGAAGAATCGGATATTCAGCGGCGACCGGCATCGCCGTTATTCTACTTTGCTGGTTCGGAACCATTTCGGTGATGCTCGCCCTGATTCCGAGCGTCGCGATTTTGCCAATTCTGCTTTATATCGCCATGCTCATCGGTTCGCAGGCCTTTCAGGAGACTCCCAAAGCGCACGCTCCCGCTATCATTCTTTCGCTCGTTCCACATTTAGCGAATTGGGCGATCACCCTGATAAACGGCACGCTGGCTGCGGCCGGCCTCGCGGTAGCGACGCTTTCGAGTGCCCAAATGGAAGATCTGACTGGCAAGTTAAAAAACGAAGGGGTTCTGTATCACGGACTGCATGTTCTCGGCGGAGGCTCGATTCTGGGAGGATTGATTCTCGGCGCCATCGCGGTGTTTATAATTGATCGAAAATTCAAGAACGCCGCGGCCTTCGCTGGAGCGGGTGCTGCACTGACGTTTTTTGGATTCATGCATGGTGAGAAAATAGGTATCGCACAGACACCCATGGTCGCCGCCAGTTATCTGGTTGTGGCAGTCATTCTCTTCGTTTGTGCGAAGTTGGTTACCGTCACAGAATCCGACGCGCGTCCTGAGTCGAATCATGCAGACTTGCCCATTCATCTGGCGCATCCTATCACCAACGCATGACAAATGATGCGGACCGTGTCGTTAAACTCAACGATCTCTTCCAAATATCCGGATGGCAACAAAAGCTCCCCTGGAAACCATTTCAGCCTGGCGTCGATATTTATCGCCTCTATGGCGACGGTCAAAAAGGTCCGACAGCCGCGCTGCTCCGGTTTCAACCGGGCGGACGGGTCTTGTTCCATGAGCACACCGGATATGAACACATTTTTGTCCTCTCCGGTTCCCAACTGGACGAAAACAGCCGGGCAGAAACCGGGAGCTTAATTATCAATCCTCCCGGGACCAGCCACAGCGTGATGAGCGAGAACGGTTGCATTGTCCTCGCGATCTACGAAAAGCCGGTCACATTTCTGGAAGAATCCAGCTCCGGGTCTCAATCCAAGGCGCAATAATGGCAGATGCAACTCCAATCCTTTTGGCGGTTAACGGCACCTTAATGCGAGGGCTCGGACTGAATCGAAATCTCCTGGATGTAGACGCGACGTTTGTGCGCGGGACAACGACTGAACCAGCTTACCGTCTCTGGTCGATCAAGGATAAGCATCCCGCAATGGTTCGAGTAAGGTCCGGCGGCGTCGCGGTCTGGGTCGAAATCTGGACCGTGCCACCTGAAGGTCTTGCCTCAATACTCCTTAAAGAGCCCCCCGGATTAACGATCGGTAAAGTGAAACTTGCCGACGGTACTGAAGTCCTCGGAGTGCTCGGTGAACCGATCCTCTGCGAAGGAGAGCGGGAAATTACCGAATACCGGAGTTGGCGCAGCTACATCGCGCGCGCGCGCGAATCAGTCTGACAGTGCAGCCCGGGTTTGTGACGTAATCGCCAGTACGGCTGGATGAGTCAGTTTTCGTTCGGGTGTGATTGCATAGAATTGCTGCTGGCAGTCCTGCGGTCTCCCGATCGCTCGAAAGCCGAAGCGCGTGACGATTTCCTTTGCCACCAAAGTTGGCACGGCCATGAAGCCCAATCCGTGGAGTGCGAGTACATTTACAAAAGCTGGATCCTCGATCTCCGCGGCCACCCTGGGTCGAATACCCGTCGCCTGAAACCATTTCTCCAAAGAACGTCGCAGGCCGGTGTTTGCCATGGGCAACAAGGCGGGCGCGCCGTTCAGTGATTGCGGGAAACCACGTTTAAGCTTTGCCGCGAGGCGAGGCTCCGCAAAGAAAGTCACTCCGCATTCACCAAGAAAATGATTGAAAACGTTCGCCGTCACATTGCTGGACACCGGTTCGTCCGCGAGCACGACATCCAAACGATATGCGGCAAGTTCCACCAGCATGTCCGAGACTTTAGTTTCCCAGCAGGAGAGTTGCACCGGCTGAGGGAGTCGAAAGATAGGTTCGATGATGCGGTAGGTCACGAGTTTAGGTAGTGCATCGGCGACCCCGAGACGCAATCGCAATGGGCGGGAAGTTGGCCGCTGATTGACTGAATTCAGAAGGTCTTCTCCGATGGAAAATATTTCCTCGGCATACGTGAACACATGTTGACCGGCTTCGGTCAAGGTGAGTGCACGACCACCGCGCCGGAAAAGCTTTTCGTCCAATACCCCCTCCAGTGCTGTAATCTGGGCGCTAATGGTAGGTTGCGACACGCGCAGTTTCTCGGCCGCCTTTCGTAACCCGCCCTCTTTTGCGACGACCCAAAAATAGCGGAGATGATGGTAGTTCAGAAAATCCATATGGGTACAGTATTCGGTTAAACCGAACGGTCCATTCGAAAAGTCGTAATAGGCTAAGTGCCCGCAGCTTGGCATTCTTTCGAAGTGAAAACGAGAATCACCTTTAAGGAGTTCAATGAACTGCCTTCCGAATCGATGGAATTTACGGAACCGTCAGTGCACTCAAACCCGACCGGGGCGTCATCGACAGAGAGCAACGCTATCGAGCCGGTCGAAGGATTTCGTGAGAAGTTACAGCGACGTTGCAACACACCATTTGTTAGCAGTACCTATTTCCACCGCTGGGGAATAAACGAATGACCCAGGCTAAAGCAATCGTCCGTCCGATTAAACGCATTGTGATTGCCGTGGCGGGAGGCACTGTGCTGGCTAACGGTACACTCATCCTCTCCCCAATCAAAAAATGACACCGCAGCTTTGGATGTGGATTGGCTTTGGGGTTTTTGTGCTTTCAATGCTGGCATTGGATCTGGGTGTGTTCCACCGCAAATCCCACACTGTCGGTCTGAAGGAGGCTTTGACCTGGAGTGCGGCGTGGGTCGCGCTGGCCGGGTTGTTCAATGCAGGGATCTGGCACTGGCGGGGTCACGATAAAGGATTGGAGTTTCTAACAAGTTATTTGGTCGAGCTCTCCTTGAGCGTGGACAATCTGTTCGTGTTCCTGCTCATCTTCGCCTACTTCAAAGTCCCGGCGCAATATCAGCACAAGGTTTTGTTCTGGGGCATTATCGGAGCTTTGGCCATGCGTGCAGTGTTTATCGCTGCGGGGATCGCGCTGATGCATAAGTTCCACTGGATCATTTACATTTTTGGGGCCGTGCTTGTGGTTAGCGGCCTCAAGATGGCCTTCGAGAAAGATAAGGAAGTGCACCCGGAGAAAAATCCCGTGCTCAGGCTTTTTCGCTGCCTGATGCCTGTAAGTGCTGACTATGACGAAGATCGTTTCTTCGTGAAGCCGAACAACCGCCGTATGGCTACTCCGCTTTTCATTGTTCTGCTCATGTTGGAGACGACCGATCTCGTATTCGCTGCGGACTCTGTTCCCGCAGTATTGGCGATCACGACCGATCCGTTTATTGTCTATACCTCGAATGTCTTTGCAATTCTGGGACTGCGCTCAATGTATTTTGCATTGGCTGGCGTTATGAAACTCTTTGCTTATCTGCATTATGGCCTCGCCGCGGTTCTTGTATTCGTAGGCGCAAAAATGCTATCGGCCGGTTTTTACAGGATTCCGACGCTGACTTCACTCCTGGTCATTGTTGGATTACTGCTGACGGCTGTGCTGGCTTCTCTGTTTCACGCGGCGGCGCAGCGCCGGACAATAACGGCAGGTTGAGCGCGGGTGGAGCGGTGCAATGATAACCGAAGGACTTTCACTGCCAGTTTCGTGAAACGTCAGCCTTCATGGTTAGATAATTATTCGTCCATATTTCGCACCTCAGACTGGTTTCATCCGCTCCCTTTGTTCGACAAATATCGAGAGAATGGAGAAGCTCTGTGCGGATCTTTTTCAGCTTTTCGATTTCCTCGGTGAGCTCTTGATAATTTTTCTTTAGCGGTCGATCGGAAATTACTGGCATGGCAGAGAATGAGGTTTCATTTTCAAATACGCTATCCGCTTCGATGAGGATTCGAGCCTCAGCTCATCTATATCTCGAGCATGAGGGAGGGTCCATCCGCAGATTGTGAAAACATTCGAAAAACCCGCGGAGAAACGAGAGTTGACAAGCTAATCGACAGTATTAATGTCCCGGCTAATCCCGGAAAAGCTGTCGTCGCGAATATTTCCGATCGCAAGTGTGAATTATTATGGCTCTTATCAAATGTCCCGAATGCAGCAACGACGTTTCCGATAAAGCCTCCAGTTGTCCGAAGTGCGGATATCCAATCCAGTCGGCGATTCCCCTGCAAACGCCGGACCTGAAGTTGCTTGTCACCCAATGCCTCTTGCGGGACGGTAAAATAGCAGCGATCAAGCTTTACCGGGATCAAACCGGCGCGCCATTGATGGAGTCAAAACAGTATGTTGAACGCCTCGAGTCCACCCTTCCTCCGGGCGCAATGCCGAAATCTTCACGGCGAGGTTGCTTCGCTTTGTTAGTTTTTGGGGCGTTGTTGGTCTCGATAGGAGTCGTCTATTTAGTATGGTCCTTTTAATGCTTGAATAGCGATACAAACTTGGGCCCCGTCGGGTCGCCGAAATGATGATTATATTTGGCGAGCGGTGGCTCTGAAGCTAAACCAATGAGTATTACTCTGCCCTTATTGCGCATTGTTGATTCGAAGTTAAGCCACCGGAATTGTAGGGCATTTAGTTTGGTCGAACTATTGACCGTGGTCGCGATCGTAGCTTTGCTCATCGGATTGAGCCTGGCCTCATTTTTCGGAGCAAAACAGAAAGCGCAGAAAATTCAGTGTGCCAATAATGTTCGACAGCTTGGACTTGTGATCCAACAATTCCTGGCC
>JAQGOX010000616.1 GCA_028293365.1 Verrucomicrobiales bacterium
TGTGGCCCGGTCGATCGGAAAACCTTCAACCAGTTCCATGCTGACAGCGGGCGTGGCGCCTTCATCGTGAACGGAATAAATTGTGACAATTCCCGGATCGATAAGCGATGCAGCCTTTCTCGCTTCAGCCAATACACGGTTGCGCAACTCATCGCTTTTTCCAACTAACAGCACTTTTAGTGCGACTTGTCGTTGAAGTTTCTCATCGAAAGCCTGGTACACCACCCCAAGCCCGCCTTTGCCAAGAAGCTTTCCTATTTGAAATCCGGAAATTTCCGGGCGGCTGATTTCATTCGTCAGGGCTTTTGTCGGGGGATCAAATACTGGTTTTCTTTCGTCCTCCAATTCGGGCGGTTGAGCGCTGCTTTCCAAACGAACTTGTCTGGCTGTTGGCCTTGCTGTTTGCGCCAAAACCACCTCGCCTTGAGCGGCTTCTGTTAGAAAGTCTGCCGCATTTTCGTGGGCTGCAATGAGTTGCTTCACCTCCTCAAAGAGTTCAATATCTCCCTGACAGGCTTGTTTTACATACGATTCGCGAGCAGCCTCGTCTTTTCGGCTGATCGCTTCCGAAAAGATAGTTTCAATTAATTTGGCCGTAGCGGTTTCCATGTGGCCGACCCAATTAAGATTTTCTCGAAAGATTTTTGATCCGTTTTTGTATCCGTTGGCGCATGGCTGGGTGACAGATAATTGACTGAACAATTAGTCGCTGAACAAATCAATAAGGTATTATGAAACAAAAAGCTCTCTCGATCTGCGCCCTCAGCCTGCTTCTCTTGACTGCATGCTGGCAAAAGTCGGTTTACCCTTTTTACAAAGAAAAGGATGTAATCTTTGAACCCCTTTTGCTCGGCACCTGGACCGAACCCGATAAGAAGGCTGAGGAGGCTGCCACATGGACCTTTACCCGTGGCGAAAAGGAATCGCTTTACCGCATCGCGATTCATGATGGCGAAACCAAACTCGATTTCGACGGCCGTCTCTTTAAATTGGGCGACAAGCAGTTCCTTGATCTTTATTCAAGGCAACGATCGATCAGCGAAATGCCCGCTCATCATCTCGTGAAGATCCGCAGTACCGGTTCGTCTTTCGATCTCCAGATTCTCAGCCTGGATTGGACCCGCGACTGGTTGCGGGCTCACCCCAGTGAGATTGCCCATATATACGCCGCGGATCCCGAACATCCGGATGATGTAACGAAAGGGGAAATTATTCTGACAGCCGGAACCGATCTGCTACAAAAATTTGTGCACGATCACCTGGACGCGACCGGCTTTTTTGACGGTCAATCGACGTTCAAAAAGGTCGAAAATAAATAGGCCGGCCGGATGACTGAAATCATTCATTCCCCATCAGAAAATGAGCTGGAGGCAAATGAGTTGCTCCCACTCGTTTATGAGGAACTTCGCAGAATCGCCCGCCACAAAATGGCGCACGAATCGCCCGGGAATACGTTACAAGCCACCGCTCTGGTGCATGAAGCGTATCTTCGCTTAATCGGTTCACGGGAACATCCCTGGAAGGGTCGTCGGTATTTCTTTGCCGCCGCTGCTGAAGCAATGCGTCGTATCCTGATCGACAAGGCGCGACGAAAGAAAAGGCAATGCCATGGGGGCGGTGCGGTGCATCTCGACCTTGAGGAGATTGACCTTCCTGCCCCAATTCCGTCGGAAGATCTGTTCGCGCTCGATAACGCTCTTGAAAAGTTTGCTGAATTTGATCCGGAAAAAGCCGAATTGGTGAAATTAAAGTTTTTCACCGGTTTGAGCACAGCGGAAGCGGCTGCTCTTCTCGGAATTTCAGAACCTACTGCGAAGCGCTACTGGGCTTTCAGCCGCGCCTGGTTGTTTCGGCAATTGGCTCGAGATCGCGATGTCGGGCACGAATGAAAAATCATTTTTGTTTCTTCGGATTTGTCGAAGAAACTGGGAAAAAAGCTGCAGAAAAATCGTTGTTTGGTCCTTGTCATATGGTCCATTTCTGGCATCTTAATCGTAGTAAGACGCGAGAGGGAGTGAGGGTGCTCGCGAACGCTCTTTGAATTAGGATTTAAACTTTGCCCTGCCATGTTCGTGCTTTTAAGCAAAGTCCTTGAACCGTAAGTCATATCAAGACGGAACCTAAGCTCCGGCAGCCACCGACAGGCCTTAACTGGAAGTCGAAAGCGCCTTTATAGCCGGTTCCACCTGTTTCCTGGTAGTTCAAAGGAACTGTTTACACACGGCATTACGGTGGGGTGATTGTCGGCCCGGCGACAGCTTTGTCGCTGGGCTTTTTTATTTCCATCAACCCTGTTTATAGCAGAAGGGATTCCATCTATTTGTTCGTCAGTCTGCGGCGAAGAATCTCCAGAGCCTGCTGAGACGTTAGAAATTTGAAAGTCTCCCGATCGAATTGATTGAGTTGGCGAACGACAATCGTATCGCTCGCATCGGCGAAACCGATAAAGACTGTTCCGACGGGCTTGTCGTCCGTTCCCCCATTTGGTCCGGCGATTCCGGTCACGCTGATAGCGTAATCCGCATTAAAACGTTCGAGGGCGCCCTTCGCCATTTCTCGGGCGGTCTGTTCCGAAACTGCTCCGAACTGACTGATCGTTGCTGCGTTTACGTTCAGCAGGCTTTGTTTTGCTTCGTTGCTGTAAGTCACTGCCCCACCCATAAAAACTGCTGAGGCCCCGGAAATGTTCGTAATGCGATTGGCGATATATCCCCCGGTGCATGATTCGGCCAGCGCAAGAGTTTTTTTCTGGTCGGTTAAGATTTTCACTACGACCCCTTCCATGGAATCGTCGCCTGTCCCGAAAATATGCTTATCAATTTGTTCGCGAACGATTTCTTCAGCTTCAGCGACCATGGCATTTCCGTTCTCTCCTTGAGCCGAAAGTCGTATATCGACTTCGCCCACGCGTGCGCAATAGCCAATGGTTAAGCCGCCCTCGACCAGTTTCTGAAGTGGTTCTTGAATACGGTCCTCGACCATTGATTCACCGATGCCGGCGCTTTTTAGCGTTAGACAGGCCAGATTCACCGGTTTGCCAAATCGCTTTTCAATCAGCGGCAGGGCCTGGTTTGAAAACATCGGACGTAATTCGCGGGGCGGGCCAGGCAGCATCAAGATCATCCCACGAGCGAACGGCATCCATAAACCGGGCGCTGTTCCGAACTCATTCATCAAAACCTCTGCACCCGCAGGGATGAGCGCTTGAACTTCGGTTCCGGGCGGAATGGGCCGATTCCGCCTCGTAAAAAATGATTCGATTCGTTCCCGGACTGAAATATTTTCCTGCAGTTTGGCATGAAGCAACTCTGCTATTAGTTGTCTGGTCAGATCATCTGAGGTTGGGCCAAGTCCTCCGGTGGTGACGATTAAATCAGCTCGTTGCATCGCTTCCCGGACCGCTTCTTGAATGGCTG
>JAQGOX010000637.1 GCA_028293365.1 Verrucomicrobiales bacterium
CTCGTGGGAATGCGCTTCATGCACGTTAAATTTCACACCGGCGATGGCACCGCGAGAACCGCGCGAAACATGTAGATGATAATCGTCAAGTCCGAGCTTCCGGAGTTCCGTCTCCAGTGCATTAAAATCGACGCCCAAATCGATCATCGCGCCGAGAAACATGTCTCCGCTGATGCCACTGAAAATATCGAGATATAAAGTCTTCACTATGTTGTTGCGAGCGCGTTGATCTGACTGGCGGCAAAACCGGCGCCAAATCCGTTGTCGATATTCACGACTGTTACTCCGCTGCCGCAACTATTGAGCATTCCAAGCAATGCTGCAATCCCGCCGAAGGAAGCGCCGTAACCGACGCTCGTCGGTACTGCGATGACCGGACGACTCACCAATCCGGCGACGACGCTCGGCAAAGCCCCTTCCATTCCCGCTACCACGATCAAGACATTGGCGGACTGGATCTTCGGCAGGTAAGCCAGCAACCGATGCAATCCAGCGACTCCGACGTCATAGAGCCTCTCAACCGAATTCCCCATCACCTCGGCGGTAATCGCGGCTTCTTCTGAGACCGCCAAATCACTGGTTCCGGCGGCAAGCACTAGGATCTGACCGGGACGTTTCGATGGTGGTGCCTTTTCGATGGTAACGCAACGAGCGATCTTATGATGACTGGAGTCAGGAAAGGCTTCGGCCAGAGCAATGGCATGCTCCGCGGTAACACGTGTTATTAAGATACGCTCAGTGGAATGGATCAGTTCGCTCGCGATCTTTACCACCTGATCCGGGGTTTTGCTGGCGCCGAAAATCACTTCAGCGAATCCTTTGCGCAAGGCGCGGTGTGTATCGACTTTCGCGAAGCCCAGGTCAACGAACGGTGCGGTTTGAAATGCGCGCACGACTTCCTCGGATGAAACTTCCTCTCGTCGAAAACGTTCCAGTAATGTTTTGGCTTCCTCAGGCGTCACCGTTCCATCCTACGAATCATCCTGTGGATCGGGCAACAAAAACAGTTAGCGGTTCGCGAAAACGATTTGATTCCGGTCCGCCGATGCTTCAAAGTTTAGTAAATCTTTAATTGCATGCTATTGCCTCGCCTTGGACTCGTTCTTTTGTTTTCGCTGTTACCTTGTCTTGCTCAAAATGGCGATCATGCCGGCGAGGAACAACAAGCTCCCGCCATTGCGGCTAAAGCGCCTCCTGCTCCTCCGCTCACGCCGGCCGAGGCGCTAAAAACATTTAAATTGCAGCCAGGTTTTCACATGGAGCTCGTGGCCAGCGAGCCTATGATCGAAGATCCGGTTGCCGTGGCATTCGATCCGGACGGGAAAATTTTTGTGTTGGAGATGCGCGGTTTCATGCGGGACGCGGATGGCAACGGGCAAAATGATCCCTTAGGCCGGGTGACCGTCCTTGAAGATACCGATGGCGATGGCGAGGCGGATAAGAGCCATGTGTTCGTGGATGGTTTGGTAATGCCGCGAGCCATCGCGCTAGTGCGAGGTGGATTGCTGGTCGCAGAACCGCCGAAGCTTTGGTTCTTTCGAGACACAAACGGCGACGGCAAAGCGGATGAGAAAATCGAGGTTTCGAGCGATTACGGGAGCCAGGAGAATCCCGAACACACATCGAATGGACTCATGTGGGGTCTAGATAATTGGATTTATAGTGCGAACCACACCATTCGCTACCGGAATATCAATGGGACCTGGGAAAAAGGGCCAACGGCTTTTGGCGGTCAATGGGGCATCAGCCAGGACGATTATGGGCGCATTTTTCACAACTCGAACAGTGACCCGTTGCGCGCTGATTTGATTCCTTCTCAGTATCTCGCTCGCAATCCTTATTTCCGAGCCACGGCCGGAGTGAATGTGCAAATTGAACGAAGTCTGGCAGTTTGGCCGATTCGGCCAAATCCCGGCGTTAATCGTGGCTATCAAAAAGGTCAATTGCGAGAGGATGGAACGCTTGCGACGTTCACCGGGGCCTGCGGTCCCTGCATTTATCGCGGAGATAATTTTCCATCGCAATATAGGGGATCGGCATTTTTGTGTGAGCCCACCGGAAATATTATTCGATCTGAACAACTGACCGAGAAAGATGGGTTGGTTTCCGGAACCAACGCGTTCGAACACAATGAATTCCTTGCTTCAACCGATGAACGTTTCCGTCCCGTAAATCTTTATACCGGTCCGGATGGATGCCTCTACGTGGTCGATATGTACCATGGCATTTTGCAACACCGAATTTACCTCACCACTTACTTGAGAAATCAGGCCCTTTCCCGCGGTTTGCAAAGCCCTGTTAATCTGGGTCGCATCTATCGCATTGTAAGCGATCAGAAGCCCGGACCAGCTCCGCACCTCTCGAGCGCTTCGCCGGCGGAACTGGTAAAAGCATTATCCAATCCGAACGGCTGGTGGAGAATGACTGCCCAGCAATTGTTGGTTGAGCGCAACGATGCGGCGGTTGGCCCCGCACTCGAGGCCCTTGCTCGTGGATCTGACGCGATTCCAGCATTGCACGCGATGTGGACCCTGGACGGAATGCGGCAACTCAAGGAAGCGATCGTGGTAAACGCGCTCAGTTCGCGGGATCCAAAGCTCCGTGTGCATGCATTGCGCTTGAGCGAGCAATTTCTACGGAACGCTCCCATGGGTGAGCTTTCGAAACGCGTCCTGGCGCTGACCAGCGATTCGGCGGCGGAAGTCCGTTGGCAATTAATGATGACTCTTGGAGAAATTCAGACTGCGGATGCCGAACAGGCGATGCTGGCTTTGCTGAAAAATGAATCCTCGAATGTTTATTTAAATGAAGCAGCGCTTTCAGGGGTGTCGGGGCGCGAGTTGCAGTTAATTCAGAAGATCGTTTCGGGACAGGCCGCAGATGGCTCTCTTAAACCAATATTGCTCGGATTAGCCAAGTCGGTCGCCAATCACCGAAACGCTGATATGGCAGACCAGCTTCTCACCATTGCCGTCGATCGAGATCCGCGGATTCAGGCAACACTACTCGATGGTCTGCTATCGCTAACTCCTGCCGCCACGAAGGGTAAGGAGCCTCCGAAAACCAAACCTTTGCATTTCAAAGCCGAGCCGGCCGCATTTCTGAAACTTCATGACGTTAAGTCACCGGAAATAGAGCGTCGCGTCGCCAAACTGGATAAATTTTTAATTTGGCCGGACAAGCCCGGGGTTCCACCTGAAGAAATCGTCAAACCGCTAACGAAAGACGAACAGGCTCGTTTTGACGCTGGAAAAGAACTGTTCACTGTAACGTGTGCTGCCTGTCATCAACCCCACGGTTTGGGCCAGGAGGGGCTTGCTCCACCCATCGCAGATTCCGATTGGATCACTGGGCCTCCCGGGCGGTTGATCCGGATCGTCATTAACGGCGTACGCGGGAAAATCAATGTAAAGGGAAGGACTTACGAAATGGAAATGCCTCCTTTAGGAGTGTTCGATAATGATCAAATCGCGCAAGTCTTGACTTACGTCCGCCGTGAGTGGGGCCACACATCGAGTTCGGTCGATACCGCTTTTGTAAATAAAGTCCGGGAACAAACCGTCAAACGTGAGGAAGCGTGGACTGAAGGAGAGCTATCGAAGATTGCAGAGTAACCGAGGACGGGTTTTAAAGGAAATAGGCGCTTCTCCGAAGATGTAGGTTGGCTTGCCAAAAAGCAATGGCGCTTTTTGGCGAATTAGGTATGGTCTGCATATGAAAAAGAGTCTGGGCTGGGTATTCTGTGGAATTATTGTTTCGCTAATGCTGTTCGCCGAAGCGCGGGCCGCTAAAGGGGATGTTGGCGAAAAAGCGCCGGCTTGGTCATTGCCGGGCCTGGATGGCAAAACGGTCAATCTCTCCGACTTCAAAGGAAAAGTCGTGATTCTCGATTTTTGGGCCACCTGGTGTCCGCCCTGCCGCGAAGAGATTCCCTCGTTCATTCAAATTCAAAAAGAATTTTCCGACAAAGGAGTCGTAGTTGTCGGTATCGCTTTGGACGAAGAAGGCGCCAAGGTGGTTAAACCATTCGCAAAGAAAAAAGAGATCAACTATCCGCTCGTTATCGGAAAGACTTCGACTACCGAAGACTATGGCGGAATTGAAGGAATCCCCACGACTTTCATTATTAATGCTGACGGCAAGATCGTCGGCAAGCATGTTGGGCTCACAACCAAAGCGGAGTTCTTAAAGGAACTCGCGCCGCTTTTAAAGACACCCGCAAAGTAATCCGGGCTGGTGATTGAAGTCCCTGGCTCTAGGAGCCGGACGATTTTTTCGGAGGCGGTTCGAGGATAAGATGACTCTTGAGGGAGCTGTCCTTTGGCATGCATCAGTTTCCTAAATGCCATGGTCCAGCGCGAAGTTTCCAACCTTGATCCCGTCATCGCCGTTAAGCTGGCGGAATTTCGGAGTCGCAGGCGGAGGTTGCTATGCATTCAACTCGCAACCATCGGCATAATTTCTTTTTTCGGAACTTTAGCTGCCGTTACCGTTGTTGATTGGCTTTTCCTCCTCCCGGATTGGGCCCGATGGGTTTCCGCGGCCTTGGTATATTCGATTACAGTTTTCGCTGTAATCCGAACCGGCATCGGATTGTCTTCGCATCGAAGCGATGAAGACACCGCGCGTCAAGTGGAGGTTCTTAAGCCAGAACTCCGCGAGCATTTGATCGCTGCTGTCGAACTAGGGAAGGGGTCATCGCAAAGAGATTCGCCGATCTTCCGTCAGCTACTGCAAAAACAGGTCGCCGCACAGTTACGTGATCTCGACATTGCCACGCTTTTGCCTTGGACCCTTGTTAAACATCGCGTGCGTTGGAGTATTGCGATTGTCTCGCTCGCCTTCGCATTCTCCTTTTTTCCTGATTCGCCTGGCCGAATCCTGGTCGTTCGTGCGCTTTCACCGCGATCGAATCTTCCGCGAATCTCGCAAACTCGAATCAAGGTTCTTGTGCCGGAACAAGCCGACGCGGTCGTGCCCCGTGGTGATTCCATCAATGTCGTAATCGCTCTCACCGGGACCCTGGTTCGCCATGCGATCCTGCAGTATCGAAGCGTAGCGGGCCATTGGCAGAACGTTGAAATGACCCAAACCAGGCAGGGAGAATTTTCCGCAAATGTTCCAATCGCGGGCGAGCCATTGGAATATCGTCTCCGCGCTGGAGATGGAATTAGCGGAATTTATACTCTCAATCCGAAGCCACGACCTCACGTCATCCGCTTCGAAAAAATCTACCACTATCCCCGGTACGCGGGTTTGGAACCGATTCAAAAGATTGAAAACGCTGGGGACATATCTGGCCTGGAAGGTTCGGAAGTAGATCTGCGGCTGCAATTGGATCAACCGGTCAGCCGGGCTGAATTGGAGATACTTTCCCCAGGCAACAGCACGAATGTCTTGAGCCTTAAAAAGGTGGCTGAGAACCTATTGGCGGCTCGCGTTCCCTTAATCGACCGGCAGACCTATCGCGTTCGCCTTATATCCGAGCAAACCGGGTTTGAAAACAAATTCAGTCCTCAATATGAAATTCGGCCTGTCCCGGATCTCCCGCCCACTGTCCGCCTTACTGCTCCCGCGCACGATCTCGCAGCGGCTCCTGATGCATGGATAGAAATTACCGGGGAAGTTACCGACGATTTGCCGCTGGTAAATCTAAGCCAGGAAGTGCGGGTTAATAATGGCGTCTGGAGCGAAACTTCGATTCCGAATCCGACAAAGACGAATGGAATCATTCAAATCAAATGGGATCTGATCGGCTTGAATTTGAGCGCGGGCGATTACGCGGAAACTAAAATCCTCGCTGTCGATTTAAAAGGTGCACGGGTGGAGACCCCGCCAATTCATGTAACGATCATTTCAAAGACACTCGATTTGAAACGTATGCAGGTGGTCGAGCAGCACCGCCGCATTGCCTCAGCACTTGGTTCCTTGCGGGCATCGGCAGAGGTTCTGGCGCGGTCGTTTCTAGACGCCGCGGAAAGCCTGCGTGCCGAAGATGCTGATTTGGAGGCTCGTCAGATTGCGCTAAAGCTCTCGTCTCAATGTGAAACATTCAGTTCGCGCATCACTGAAGTTTTAGACTTTGTCCGGACCATGCTTCCGCAGTCACGTGGAGGATACGAAGCGGCCGCTTTAATTGCGGTTGGGAATTCACTCCTGGAGATGCGATATCACGGCGCTGGAATCATCCTGCAATCACTCAATGACACCGGTTTGGCACCAGAAGGCAGTCTGAGACAGGCGGCATTAGTTTTGCGCAAGCTCGGAAGTACCGGTGATTTCTATAACCGCTTTTTGACGGAAGAGCAGGTTGGCCTGCACGCAGAAAACCTGTCGTCACTGTTGGAAGAGCAGCGTCAGATTCTGGCGGGTTGGGCAGGAGACGATCAGGCAAAAGACCGGATCAAACGACGCGAAGCGGCCGCCACGCGTTCTCTTAAATTGGTCGAGCAGACCATCACGAATTCACTCGCTTCGGCTGGGGCCGACTCCAATTCGCCTCTCGATTCAGACCCCGCGCTGAAGTCAGCCAGATTAACTCTGGAAACGAAGATTCGGGAAAGCGCTCCGATCACAACGAATCAGGTAACGGAGTACCGTAATGCAATTGAACAAGCTCTCGGTAAAGCGCTTTTGCAATACGCAAACATTTCGAAACAATTGAAATGGGAGGAAATCTCTAATCCCGTCACTCTTCCGGCAAACCTCCAGTCGGACTATTGGGATTCGCTCGCCAATCTTGAGGAGTCTCGCTGCGATTCTGACGCTCAGTTTGTCGCAGATCTGAGCGGTTCCGCTCAGGCACTTCGGGAGGCTCTAAGCCAGGCATCCACAAATGCTCAACGCGATGAATTGGAAGCACAGATTCGGCAAGCGCTAAAGGTCTGCCTCACTGAAAATGAATTTGGCGAAATCGTGAGGGGACTGCAGGCCCTAAGGGACGAGGAGGCCTGGGAAATGGGAACCATCAGGGCTCGCACCGATCATCCTTTTAGTTGGTTCTTGCTCAAGCAGGTGGCCGATCGTTTCCGTCTCGAATTTCAGTTGTTCGGATTGTCCAATAATCCCCTGATTCCTTTGGCGGACCCTGGCCAAAATACTCCCGCGGGCCGGATAGAAGCTGAGATGCGACAACGTTCGGATCCGCGGCATTTGGTCCGGTCGATTGCGTCGGATGCCAATGCTCTTTTAACCTTGTTTAAGGAACCGTTGGAGCGAATTGGGAAGCTCGCTGATACAGCGAGACAGAGGTTGCTTCCGTCAAATTCTGGTTTGAGCCTTCGAATCCAGCTTTTGGCTTCCATGATTGAAGATTTGCAATCGGTGACGCTTAACGCGATCACGAATGGTTTGAACGAAATCGATGCGACTCGAGAATTGCTTGCCAGACAACGAAAGTCCAACCAACAACTCGACCGTATCCGTGCCGAATTGCGCCATAGGGCCAGTCTCCATGAAACCAGGACCCTCGGGGATCTGGAAAGAGTCCGCGACTACGACGACGCCGTGACCCTGCTGATCCAGCCGCCAGTTTTGGCAGAAAGAGCATTGCAGGAAGCAATCGACGCGCATTCAACGAGCGAGCGCGGACAGAATTTCGAATTGGCAGCAGCTCAACTGGATAAAATTGCGCGACTCTTGCATCGGCTCGCTGGCCATTTTCAGTATCCCCAACCCAACATACCCGATAGTGCCCGGGAGGCGCTTAGACAGAGTGAAGATCTGTTGGGGATCAAATCGGATCTTGATCAACGCTATGCCGTGGCTCGAATTCTTGCGGAATGCGGTCCTTCGCCGTCCAGATTGCCGAACAAACTCGAAGAGGCGCTCAAAACAGATCGTGCGATGCAGCAGGAATTGCGCACCATTTCCAAATCCGCGATGGCAACTGCTGAACAGTCTCTAATGCAGGGCGTGAAACAAGAGCTTGCGATTGTAGATCTTCTGCAGTCTTTGACGCGGAAGGAAGCTGCATCCAGGGCAGGACTCGGACTCGAAACTCAGAAGGTTTTGGAGGAGATGAAGAAATCTGCCGGAGAATCGCTGGCGAACCTCCATAGAGAGGCCAGTGCTGCGCCGCAATCAATGGGAGCAATTGATAATGCAACCAAATCGCTCGCGGCGGTCTTGGAACAGCCGAAGCTTGAATCGGGCGGTGGATCGGCCTCCGAGATTTCCCAAATCAAAAAAAGGATCGAACTGATTGAAGGGGCTCGTCTTCAGGTTTCAAATGTCGAACGCGTTTCAGCAGACGCGAGGGGGCCAGCGCTCAAATTCGAACAGGACCTCGCTCTCGCAGCCGGTAAATTGGAAACAAAACTTCACGAGGTCCAAACTGCCCTGCTCAACGACAGAACGGAATTGAGTCGAATCGAAACCCAACAACAGAAATTAAACACCGAGGAACTGCAGCATTTTTACGATAAATTTCAGGAGGCTGTAACTCACGATGAGTCGGCCATCGCCGCTGCCAGGGCATTATTTGAGCGGGCTCAGAACGATGTGAAAACCGCCCACGAGGCAGCGATTCGGCTGGAAATGTTTCATCTGCACGTGGTTCAAGCAACTGAACAGATCGCCCTCCTGCGACAACGATTTCAGAACATACACAATTCCCTTCAGAAACTGGGGCAAGAGACTCAGGTTGAGCTCACGAACATCGCGGCTCACGAAGAACCCGTTCGGAAACTTGTCCTTGCCGCATCCGGCGAAGTTTCACGTGCTTTTAGACATTATTACCACCTTCAACACCTACCCTCTTCTCAGGATAATCGGCCGTTGGCCGAATTTGAAAAAGAATCGAAAACCACTGTCAATTCCATACAGGCGCTCGAGGAAAATCAGGTTCCCTTGATGCAAAAGACGATCGAACAGTCGGGCCTTACAGTTCCAACCCAAACACTCGTGGAAAATCTTGCGGACCAATTTAGAAAGGAGGCGGTTCGTCTGCACGAGATCCAGGATGCCTGGTCGGCGCCTGAAACCTCCGGAGATAGGAGTCACGAGCCGGTTTTTGACTTGCAGTCGAAATGGATGGCCCGATTACTTGATGCGTCCCAGGGCGTTTCTGGTATCAGCCCGGGTCAGGAAGAATTCGAAACTACATTTCAAGCCGCGCTCCAATCAAGTCGTGCGACTCTTGCGAATGTTCGCGCGAATATGACTCACTCAAGAATAAGTAATTCCGTTCAAACCCGTAATCGTTCGAATGACGACTGGCGGGGGATTCCTTCTCGATTTGCGGATGATTTATTTCAGAGTCGGCACGAGACCGTCTCTCCTCAGTATCAGGCGATGGTGGACAGCTACTTCAAAGCCATTGCTGACAAAGCAAGACAGGCGCTGCCATGACCTGGGAATTCCGTTCGGTGATATTCCTCCTGTCACTCTGCTGCTCGGGCATTTCGGGACGTGCGGAGGATGAAGCGACTCGGCTGGAACGTCTTTTACCTGACAAGACCGACGCCGCTATTGCGCACGGAGTGAATTATCTGATTTCACGGCAAAGCAAAGAGGGCTTGTTCCAGGATCCTGAAAGAGGACCCAATAACAGCGCTGCACTCACCGCGTTATCGATGTTGGCCTTTTGTTCGGTGGGTCACATGCCTGCCGATGCGACCCGCGAGGGCGATTCAGTTCGCTATGCATTGACGTTCATCTTGCGGGAAGAGCGCCAGGAGGCGGATGGATATTTCGGCCGGAAGGATGGTTCGCGCATGTCCGGCCATGGAATCATCACGCTGGCGTTGAGCGAATTAACCGGCATGGCTGCCAGTCGGGAGCAGGACCGAACATTACGGGAGCGCTGTAGCAAGGCTATTGCGCTGATCATACGAAGCCAGGCAACGCCCAAATCCGATCCGAAATTCATTGGAGGTTGGCGAAATGAACCCGAATCGGCGGATGCTGATTTGTCAGTTACCGTATGGCAATTGCAGGCCTTGCTTTCGGCTAGGAAGTCCGGTTATGCCGTTCCTCAAGCCTCACTTGATTTGGCCTTCGCCTATATCAAGCGGAGTTACAAGTCTGAACGAAATCCCGCCGGAGTCGCGCTCAACCTCAAAAGCGCCTGCGCCTATCAACCGGGCGGTGATCCCGAATTTGTCACGGCTGCTTCCGGTTTGCTCAGCCTGCAACTCGGTGGATTCATGGAGTCGCCCGAAGCAATCGGCTCTCGCGAGTGGCTGCGAACCCAAAAACCAACCTACGAATCGAACTGGTTTATTTACGGTAACTATTGTTACGTCCAGGCGTTCGCTTCACGCGCTGGTGAGATTGATCGGCAAGCTTATCTGTTCACGGAAAGTAGCCTGTTACCGCACCAGAGTCCGGACGGATCCTGGCTTGCCGCAAATGCTCAGGAACGCGATGCCGGCCGTATATACGGAACAGCGATGGCCATCTTGAACTTGTCTGCGAAGTTTCATTATTTACCGGTTTTCCGTTAAACAGATAGTGGGCGAGAATCTTGTCCCAGCGACGAAAACGCGGTTGGCGCCCTACCTTTCGAACGCGCAGGTAGCGAACGGACCGCTGGGCCGTTCGCACGGGCGTAACGAAATGGTCCGATCACCCCGGCGGGTCGAGCGCACTGAGCCGCTCCGAACTTCCGGCAGGGGTATGTGCGCCGAGCACTACCCACAGACGCCCAACAAAATAGAATTTTGTTTTTGTTAACAAGGAACTTGTAATAAAGCGCAAAACGACCATCGCCTCCAACTTCTGGTGTTTATGGCTTCTGCGTTTCTGCCGGTGCCTTATTGGGTTGGCCGTCATCGATAAATTTTTGCAGTATTCCAAGGTAACTTGCCAGCAACGGATTGTTATCATCCTCACCAAGCTCCTTCTGTAATCCCTTTAGCTGGTCCATGGTATCTTTGGCTTGCTTGCGAAGGTCGTCTGAAGAAACCTTGCCGGTCATCAACCCTTTAAGGAGGTCGTTAAACATTGCATTTGCTTCAGGGCCGGCGGTGCCAAGAATATCTGTTTGCACTTGCTCCAGTGCCTTTGGATCGATTTGACCTTTCTTGATTTTCACGAGCCCATCCTCCACGGCGGGGGCATTAGTGCGCGGAGCAGGAAGCAGCGATGAAGTCGTGGGCGCGGCAGGCTGGCCGAAATAAATAGCTCGAACCTTGTTCCGCGGAAGTTTCATCAGTCCATTGATCTCGTTGTCCAGCCGGACTTCGGAGGCGGTAACGGAAAGAACATTACCAGTGTAACGATCTCCATTGGCCAGTTCCACCTGATCGGCCAGGGAACGGGTTGCACAAAGAACTAGCGTTAGCAGTATCCATTGGCTCGTTTTCATAATGGCACTATAGCAGAAGAAATA
>JAQGOX010000675.1 GCA_028293365.1 Verrucomicrobiales bacterium
TGATCGATCACAGCGGAAGCATGGAAACGAAAGATCTGATCAGTTCGAATCACGTCATCGCCCGTGCTGATTGGCTTCGCGAGCAGGAAACGAATCGACCCTGGCAACGGCTGGAAAGCACAGCGCGCGTAACTGTGCGTGATTTTTCAACGGCCCCTTCGGTTGGCCAGAATAATAACGCCCGATCGATCATCGGCACTGACATTGGAAGTGCATTGGATGGAGCACTGCAACAGAGCCGGAATTTGAAAGCAGTACTGCTCTTAAGCGACGGCGATTGGAACCTGGGCAAATCGCCGATTGGGGGAGCCAGTCGTTACCGCGAACAATCCATCCCGATTTTCACTGTTCCTGTCGGTCGCGATACTTCCCTGCCCGATCTCGCACTTGATTCAGTCAATGCACCTGCCTACGGCCTCTTCGGCGAACAGATTTCGATACCGTTTCGAATCACAAGCCACCTGAATCGCGAAGTGAAAACCAGCGTGGCCATCTTCAACGGCAATCGAGAGGAAAGCCGCAAAGAGATCACCATTCCGCCTCAAGGGGAACTACAGGATCATTTGCTTTGGTTCCCTAATGCAGTTGGCGACGCGGCGTTGACCTTTAAAGTTCCGGTTGAACAGGACGAAACAATCCCGGACAACAACCAGCAATCGTTTAACATCTCGGTCCGTGTCGATAAATTGCGAGTGCTGGTGGTCGATTCGTTACCACGGTGGGAATATCGTTACCTCCGCAACGCCCTCGCTCGCGACCCCGGAGTCGACATGAATTGCGTGCTTTTTCATCCGCAGCTTGGTCCAGGCGGAGGGCGCAATTACCTTTCAGCGTTCCCGGGAACGAAAGAGCTTCTCTCGCGTTATGACGTCATTTTCCTGGGCGATGTCGGGGTTGGCAAAGGTGAACTGACCGAAAAGGACCTTGAGTCGATCCGCGGCGTGGTTGAACAACAATCCAGCGGCCTCGTTCTAATGCCGGGTCGTCGCGGACGTGAACTGACTTTGCTCACAAGCCCAATCGCCGACCTTTTCCCGGTCGTGCTCGACACCTCCAAACCTGAAGGAGTGGTCCTGCAAAATGAAGCGCAACTTACTCTCTCGACGCTCGGCAAACGCCACCTGCTGACGCGATTCGACGCCGATGAAAATCGTAACGACGAACTTTGGAAGCAACTCCCCGGATTCTATTGGTCTGCCGCGGTGGAAAAGAGCCGCCCGGGTTCGGAAGTGCTCGCCGTTCACTCGTCGCTTCGCAATGCGGCCGGCCGCATGCCCTTGCTCGTCACACGCGCCGCCGGAAGCGGCAAGGTGCTCTTCATGGGAACCGACAGCGCCTGGCGTTGGCGTCGGGGAGTCGAGGACAAGTTCCACTATCGTTTCTGGAGTCAAGTCGTGCGCTGGATGGCGCACGAACGGCATCTGTCCGCGAAAGAGGGCATTCGCCTTGCCTACAGTCCAGAGAAGCCGGTCATCGGCGACTCCATGTTTCTGCAGGCCACCGTTCTCAACGCAGCCGGTTTTCCTGCAGAGGAAGGCCCGGTTGTCGGTACTGTAATAAGTCCCAGCGGACGTTCGGAACGGCTTGAGTTTACCAGCGCTGGTGAGGGTTGGGGTGTATTCCGCTCCAACTTTTCGCCTCAGGAAGCAGGCGCTTATAAAGTGAAAGTTGATTCGGATCGAAATGGCAGAAGCCTCGACACCCAAATTCTTGTGGCGAGCCCACAACTCGAAAAGCTTGGTCAACCGGTGAATGGCCAGGTCATGCGGGAAATCGCGACTGTGTCCGGCGGAGCCTTATTTAATCTCGATCAGTTTCAACAAGCGATCGATCGCCTCGCCATTCTTCCCGAACCAAAACCAATCGAAAAAAGAATTCGACTGTGGAGTGATCCGATCTGGGGCGGGGTTTTGCTGGGCCTCCTGGTCATATATTGGATTGGCCGCAAAGCCGCCGGGATGATCTAATCCCTGACGAAATCAGTTCGGCTACGGAAGTGCTTTCATTTGTTTTTCGACATCGCGGCAGCGCTCGATAATTCGTTGCTGCAAACTGTCAACTTCAGAATCGTACTCCCGCAAACGGCCCGGCTCGGGGGCCATTACTTTTCGCACCGGCTCGGCTAACTCCCGGACCCGTTTCGCCAGCGGCTCGGCCTGAAAATAAGTGGATTGGACTTCTTTCAAGCGACGCTTGTATTGCGCCAGCCCTTGCGGCGTCGAGATAATCGCCTGCGCGACCCTTCCTCCCATTTCCGGAACGATGGAATATTGAACGCTATTGCCCCGGCCAAACATTTGGTCCATGCCGTGGGTAAAGAAAACGAACTTCTGATTATCGGTGTTGAAATAAACGCGGTAATTGTTCGCCTTCTGGCTGTATCCGTCCCAGTGCAGAGTCAAGGTCTCGACGACCATCATCGAAATGAACCGATCCACATCGAGCATGGTATTCAAGCGATACCACCGCTTGGCTGGATCCGATTCATCAGTCGCGGCGATTAATTTCTTTAGGTCCGAATGATCGTCGGGTCCGTGGCCTGCGGATTTGTGTGTGGAATCTCCGATATCCGAGCAGAAACCTCCATCGTACAAATTGCCGTTCGAGTGTTTGAAGTACTGCTTCAAAAAATCTTTGGAGAAGCCTTCTTTGAGCACATACACCCCCAGTTTCTGTCCGTTCAAACTCACTAATACTGGAGCGGCTCGGGCGGCTGGGACCCCGGCGGCACGACAGATTTCACCGCAAATTGCTTCTTCCAGGTAGCTCGGATCCTGAACGGAGTTGTTGAGATGAATCCGGCCCAAATCATGAAATTTCTGGCCGGGTTCGAACCAATTAAAAACAAGCGTAAGGGCGGGACGGTCATCCACGTCCCGCAAACTGCCCGCCGCCCCTTTGATGTGAGTGGCGACATCGCGATAGGTTTTCCCTCCCTGTACGATCGTTGCATGAACAGGTTTCCGATGATCCTGGCGGAGAGAATTCATGCCGGATTTGTTGATCTCCACTGAGACCTGGGCTATCGGTCCATTCGTAAACAGGTCTGCTCCGGGCGTCGACTTCAAATCCCGGGCTTGTGCGAACGAGACGAACAGCGACAAAAAGAAACCGGTCCACGACTTCATAGGTTTCCAAATTCTGTGGAATTTTGCTCCATTTGTTTAATTACGCTCAGTATTTAAGAACTTTTGCCAGGAAATCGCGCGCTTCAGTCGATCTGGGATCCTCGAAGAACTGTTGAACGGGTGCTGCTTCCACGATCCTTCCGTTCGAGAGCAGTGCCACCTGATCGGCGATTTCACGAGCAAATCCCATCTCATGCGTCACAAGGACAAAATCGCGCCCTTCTTCACGCAGTTCCTTGATCATATCCAGCACCTCGGAAGTCATCTCGGGATCAAGCGCGGAGGTCGGTTCATCAAAGAGCAGGAAGCGGGGTTTGATTGAAATAGCGCGCGCAATGGCGACGCGTTGACGCTGGCCGCCGGAGAGTTCCGCAGGACGTTTTGAACCGTGCTTTTCCAATCGGAATCTTGTCAGCAATTGTTGCGCCATTTCGACTGCATCCCCGGCCGAACATTGGTGAACCTTTTCCAGTGGAAGGGTAATATTTTGAAGGGCGGTCAGATGTGGGAAAAGGTTGAATGCCTGGAATACCGTCCCGATGGTTCGACGGTGCTTCAAGAGACTTTCTTGGTCGAAGACGATTCGCTGGCCGTTAATTTCGATCGTGCCTGAGTCAGGGAACTCAAGGCCGGCAATGATGCGCAGCAGCGTCGATTTCCCGCCCCCCGAAGGACCAATCAGAACCAGGGTGTGAACTTTCTCGAGACAAAGCGAAACAGCGTCGAGAACCAGGTGGCTGTCGAAGCGCTTGGAGATTTGGTCAATCTGGAGGTTCACGCTTTCGTTTAAGTCTCAAACCGATGCTTTTTTTCGAGGCGACGTGTCCAAAGCGAGATCGGCAGGGTCAAAATGAGATAGCCAGCCGCGAGCGGAATATAACTTTCCAGGGTGCTGAAGGTTCGGGAGTTGATCGCCTGCGCGTTCCAGGTGAACTCGCTGATTGAGATGATGGATAGCAGGGAAGAGTCCTTGATCAATGAGACGAATTGTCCGGCGAGGGGCGGCAGGATCTGGCGGATTGCCTGAGGGGAAATCACGTAGCGGTAAGTCTGGGAACGGGTGAAACCGATCGCCTGCGCTGATTCCAACTGTGACTTGCCGACGCTTTCGATGCCGGAGCGAATGATCTCGGAAATGTAGGCTCCACTGAAAAACGAGAGAGTTAGAATGCCGACCAGGTAGCGGTTGTTGATTCCGAATGAATCGGCGATGACATAGAAGAAAATGAGTATCTGCACCAGGAGCGGCGTTCCGCGGACCACCTCGATGTAAATCTTGCTGAAGTAGCGTAGCGGTAGGAAACGACTGCGCTGCGCGAGGGCGAAAAACAGACCGATTAGTGTGCTGCAGGTTAGAGCGGCGACGGAAATCAGGATGGTGGTGAGCCATCCCTGGAGAAACATTTGGCGGTACTGATAGATCGAATCCCAGCGCAAATTGTACGCGAGCCGATGAAAGGAGAATAAGAAGACGCACGCAATAAGGGCGCAGGCGAACGCGAAACTTACAATTCTCGCAGTCAGCGAAGGCAGCGCTGCACCCGGCCGATTCGAAGCGAGAAAGAAGCGCGGCCAGTTCACGATCAGAAATAAAAGGAGTAACCGAGTTTTTTGAAAGCGTCTTTCTGGTCCTTCTAGTAACGGTCGCCCAGTTGATCGAAGCCTCCCTGCCCTTTGAAATCCCTTAAAAACTGATTCACCTTTTGCTGGAGTTCAGTGTCCGTTTGCCGCAAACCAATCGCCCAGGATTCTTCCTGGAAAGGTTTTAAGTTCGCGCGGGTGACATCCTTATGACGCTGCCAATTCTCGTAAGTCGAAATTTGATCGTATACGAATACGTCGGCTTTGCCCTGCACCACTTCCAGAACACAGGCATCTTCTTTATCGAGCACCAGCAACTTCGCGTTTTTAATTTTATCGGTCGCAAAAACATGACCCGTGGTTCCTTTTTTTACGACGACGGTTCGACCCGATCTATCGAGATCCTCAATCGATTGAATCGGGGAATTCGTTCCGATCAGCAGGCAAAGTCCGGTTTTTAGATAAGGCTCTGAAAATGCAATCGTTTTCGCCCGCTCCGGTGTTGCGGTCATCGACGATATGATCAGATCGATTTTGCCAGTTTGCAGTGAGGGAATCAGGCCGTCGAACGAGACATTACGAATCTCCACATCGCGTCCGAGTTGTTTTCCGAGCGCCCGCGCCAGGTCCACGCTCACGCCGGTTGGATTGCCACGCTCATCCGTCATTTCGAAAGGAGGATAAGCCAACTCCATCCCGACGATCAATTGGTTGTGCGCCTGTTTTGCGCAGCTTCCGGAGAAAAGGAAAAGCGCGAGGAACGTGAAATTGAGCAAATGCTTTGTCATTGGCATCCGTTCACTTGTGCAGAGTTGCTGGATTCTGTCGAATCGAATTCATTTGCGCAGCCAGACGCTGGCCTGGGCGATACTGAATTGAAATTTACGGGCGTGCTCGCGAATCACAAAAGGGAGATCTTTCAAATTCGCCAAATCGAAATCAGGCGCGAGAATCTCTTTTATAGTTTCCAACGTTCGAACGGGGCCACCGGCACGGGTAAACCCGCCGAGCCAGTTTTCATACGGAGTGTATTCGACCATCCAGGTATATGGGGAAATGAGAATCAATTGCCCGCCGCACTTAAGGAGGTGAGGTAGCCGATTCAGGCATTTTCGAGGATCGCGGAGGCGATCGATCAGATTGGCCATTAGCACGACATCAAAGGGGCCGAGATCACTGCGCAGGGCCTGGGCGTCACCAGTTTCGAAGATGACGCGGGTTCGATCGATGTCTGGAGGAACCGAGGCGCGGTACTTCAGGGTCAATTCACCTTCTTCAACACATTCAAACGGGATAGAACCATGGGCTTTGAGGTACTCTGACGCAGTGATGAAGCTTTGGGAGAAGTCGATGCCGATAACGTTTTTGCACAACCGGGCTAATTCAAACGTAGCGCGACCCACCGCGCAGCCCAGATCCAGAGCACGGGCGTTCGGAGGAATTCTCGATTGGTCGAGACATTCGTTCACGCAACGGACCGGAAAGTCGAGTGCGCCGATTTCCCTCAGGATAGGCGGGACCAACTCTTTGGTTAGTCCGTAATGGAAAAGCAGATACTCGGAGAGCGCCTTATCGGTTTCGTAAAAGCTGGATGCCATGCCGGTTAGTTCAATAACTGGCGCATATAGGGCGACGGCTCATAATTCTCAATCACTGTTGTCGTTTTGCCCTCGCGATACATGCGAACCTGGGTCACCCTAATTTCGGGTGTTTTCGTGGGCGAATAAAGAATGTCGTCGTGAGTTGCATTCTTCGCGTTTGCAAACTTTTCATGTGTGAGATGCCCTCCGAGGT
>JAQGOX010000718.1 GCA_028293365.1 Verrucomicrobiales bacterium
CAAGATCAGCTCGCGTACTTGATTCGAATGGGCCGTGCCGCGCGACTTGATGATCGACATCCCGCGATTGCGTTCCCCAGCTTGCACCAGGTAATTGAGATGAATCCAGGTGTCCGCCAGCGTTGAAATTTGCAGTGGTGTCCCCCCATTGGCCTGGCTCGCCATTTCATCCAGCAGGCTGGTGCAGACCAGTGTGATTCGCTCCGCTTTCGACCAGTCGATCAACCGTTCCGCCACCCCGTGTGCCGTCAGTTCATTCCCGGCTTTGGACAACGTTGAAACCGGATCGATCACCAGGCACCGCGCGCCATGTTCCTTGACCAGCGTTTTGATTCGCACCAAAAGCGATTCCGCGCTGCCCGTGATCGTGCGCGCGGAAATCATCCGCAATACGCCGCTCTTGCAATAACGCTCTAGGTGAATTCCGACCGAGGTCAAATTGCGGATCACCTCGGAGCCGTCGGAATCAAAACTCACAAACATCGTCCGTTCGCCCCGGACGCACGCCGCTTCCGCAAAAACGCCGCTCAACGTGGTCTTGGCCGTGCCTGGGAACCCCGTGATAAGCACGCTCGCCCCGCGATAATAGCCGCCCCCCAGCATCGTATCCAGGCGCTCCACCCCCGAGGAAACGCGCTCCAATGTCACATTCGCGTCGCTGTTCCCCAACCGCCGCGCTATGGCCACATCAAACCCGGTTTTGCCAATCACGAATGGCGATTCGTCCTCATTGAACTGTGATCCCCGATATTTTTGCACCCTCAGATTACGCTGCGAGACCCCGAGCATCACCCGGTGATTCAATATCACCGCGCAGTCAACCATGAACTGCATGAAGCCAAACGATTGCTGACTGATGGAACTGGCTTCATCCCCGCCCACTTTGGCCGTGATTAAGGCCGTCAACCCGCGCGCGGCCAGCCACTCATGCAGCCGGTAAATCTCCCGCCTTCTCGCCGCTAGATCCGGCAATAGCGCGAGCACGACATCGATGGCGTCAAAAACAATTCGCTTCGCCCCCATCTCATCAATCTGCGCTCCCAGCGCGGCCAGCATCCCGCTCAAATCGAAATTCCCGGTCTGAATAAGATCGGGGGCCGGTTGCGCATCCAAAAAATACAATTTAGTCCTTTGCAGCTCGGCAAGCTCCCATCCAAAACCCTCCGCATTGGCCACGATCCGCTCCGATTTTTCCTCAAAAGCCACAAAAATCCCCGGTTCCTTGAGCTGCTGGGCTCCATGCACGAGAAAACTGAGTCCAAAAATGGTCTTGCCCGATCCAGGCCCGCCTTCCAGCAAGGCCGTTCGCCCGCGCGGCAGCCCGCCACTGGTCATTTCGTCGAAACCTTCGATGCCCGTGGGAGCTTTCCCAGGATTGGTCTTCGTTATGCTTGTTCTCTGTTGTTTCATAAAAAGCGATTAGGACGCGTTGCGAACTCGCTTTGTCAGGGAGAGAACTGCGCCAGGCAACGTAACTCGCTTGTACCGAATAGATAGACTTATTTTTTTTGACCTATTGGCCTATTGGCCTATTGGGGTTCTAGAAAAATAGGGCAAAATTCCGCTCGGACCTTGGGTCGCAGAATTTTGATTTTCTCTTGCACGGGCTGCGCCTTCGTGGCCTGCGGGGTGATTGCTCGTCAAGGCAATCGTCTCAATCGGGATTAGGAGATCGCTCCCAGTCGACCACGGAATTATAGAAAGCCACTCGACCAGAGGGACGCTCGGTCAGGGCCTTATGGAGAGGTTCCTGTTCAGCCAAAAGTCTTTAATGGCTTTCGCCAGTGATAACAGTTCATCCGGCGTATTTGGCTTGGGTAGATACCCGTTAGTCCAGGCGAGTAAGCTTCTCGCATTCGAAAGTCGTGGTCTGAACAAGACCTAATGGCAACCGTGTCAGGGAGGAGCGGAGATTCCTTCAAATTTGAACAGGGTGGCTGTTTGTTGCGTTGGGATGGTATGTCTCTCCCTTCAGGTTGCATCCCAATTTACCTGAACCGGAACGGGACCTATATTGAGGTTCGATGAGTTATTCCTCCGCAACAACAAACGTGCTAGTCCTGGAGGATGATGCCGATGATGCTATTCTAATTCGCCGCGCATTTAAAGCCACCGCCTGCCGAGTCTTCGTTTGCCGCAACACGAGTGAGGCGCGCGCATATTTTCTCGGCTCGGGCATGTATGCTGACCGTGAATTATTCCCGTTTCCGGAACTTTTTGTCACCGACCTGCGGCTGGGAGAAGAGTCGGGTATAGAATTCCTGGCGTGGGTACGCGCTTTTCCCGCGTCCAAAGACCTGGCGGTCATCGTCCTCTCGGGCGCTGTTACCTCCTCGGAAATACTCGCGGTTCAACGTTTGCGCGCCGCACGTGTCCTTATCAAGCCAGCCGATCCCGTTGCTTTGCAGAACTTGCTGATCCTTGCTGCCCGCGAATTTTGCCCCGCCGGTGAGCGTTATGAAAATGAAAGCGAAGCTTCCAGATTTCAGGTAGGCGCACTCGGGTAATAAAAACTGAAACGCATTCAGCGCCTCTCAGGCTTAACACTAGTGCGAATAAGTGGGAAGCCTCGCCGGAATTTCGTAGGAGCTCATCATCCCTCGCCTATAGTCGACCATAGTCCCAAAAAGTTCGGGGACGCCTATAAATGAAAACCCAAAACAGCAAATCGAAACAGCTTCGGCCCCTGGAAAAGATATCCAGCGGAATATCCGGGTTGGACGAAATCACCGGCGGCGGACTGCCCAAGGGACGGCCGACTCTGGTCTGCGGGAACGCCGGTTGTGGGAAAACCTTGATGGCGATGGAATTCCTCGTGCGCGGCGCCGTGGAGCACAAGGACCCTGGTGTTTTCATGTCCTTCGAAGAAAACGAAGAAGAACTGACCAGAAATGTCGCATCGTTGGGTTTCGATTTGAACGCCCTGGCAGCGCAGAAAAAGATCGTGTTGGACCATGTCCGTATCGAACGCAATGAAATCCAGGAAACCGGCGAATACGATCTGGAAGGTCTCTTTGTCCGCTTGAACCACGCCATCGATTCGATTGGAGCAAAACGGGTGGTGCTCGACACGATTGAGGGGCTGTTCGCCGCACTGCCAAACCACTCG
>JAQGOX010000721.1 GCA_028293365.1 Verrucomicrobiales bacterium
GCGCGGGTTTTACTAATCAGATCACGGGTTTCCTGTTCGGCCTTTGGAAGTCCCGTAAATTTAAGATGAACATGCGGATCGGCTTTTTCAAACGCCTCAAGCTGTGTGGCAATTTCGCCGGTCACCCGGGAAATATCGCGAATCAAATCGCCCACATCGGTCTTTTCTTTTTTGATCAATAGCAATTTCGACACATTTTTCTCGTCGGACATCAAACTATAAAACAGCCCGTACCCTTGATTTCGCACGGCGAATTGAGCGTCCGGAGAAGGTGCGGACGCAGGCTGCGCCGGGGACTTCGTCGCGCATCCCGCCGGCACCGTGGCGCAAAGGATCAGCAGGATTGCAAGCTTACCGAACCGTTCGAAATGCTTCATCGATATATGAATGCATCCAGGGAAATTGAAGTCGATCAGGCTTGCGCCGGTCGTTGACTAGTGAACGCCCGGGGGAAAGGCTATGAAGGAGTCTCCGCGAGGTAACGGCTCCGGAGGTCGCGGCGGGAGATTTTCCCGCGGGTCGTTTCGTTCAGGGATGGCAGAAACCACCAGCGGCGCGGCACCTGCCACGCCGGTAAGCGGTCGAGAAGAAATCTGTTCAGATCGCGCTGCGAGACTGGACTTGAGACCACCACCGCAGCCACCGCGATTTCCGTACGTTCGGCTTCCGAGCTTTGGATTCCGAAGATGGCGCATTGGCGGACCTGAGGATGTTGTTGCAACGCTTCTTCAATAACCTCGGGAAGGACCTTGCGGCCTGCAAGATTTAACTGATCCCCTGCCCGGCCGAGCATGCGAACTCCGTCGGATTGAATTTCCACAAGGTCGTTTGTTTGGAATCGTCCATCCCCAAGGCGAGGGTCGGCATCGGGCCAATAAGTTCGGCCCACGGCGGAACTTTGGACTTCCAAACAATCACCCGGGCCGACCGATAAAGAGACACCACTGAGGGGTGTTCCGGCGATACGAGCATCTGAGCGGATGACTTCCGTTCTGTCATAAGCGATGCCTCCACACTCGCTGGCTCCATAGAAATTGTGCAATTTAAGATTCCAACGGTTGAGCAAATCGGTTTCGAGTGCCAGGGAGAGCGGGGCTCCGGCGGAGATTGCGAGGTAAATGTTAGGCGGAATGGCGTTGGACTCAGACCAACTCCGCCAGAGAGCAGGAACAGCGGGCAATGTGATCCGGTCCGCGACCTTGCTGGAACTTTTAACAATCTCAGGCAATGGATGTCCGCCGAGAATCAAGGGGATTCCGTGAAGTAGCAATGGGGTGACCAGATTGGAGAAACCATAAGAATGAGCCAAAGAAATGAACGCGAGATTCGGCGCATTCGATGAAAGCTTCATGGTTGCGACGATATTTGTTGCGTCGGCCGCAAGCTGTGTTTCGGTAAACAGAATTGCCCGAGGAGACCCGGTCGTTCCGGAGGTCATCTTGATGTGGCGTATTTCAGGAGGGAATTCAGGCAAATTTGGGTGTGCCTGTCCCACCTCGACCGGACAGGCCAGAGTGCCATCCCGCCATCCCCGCAACAGTTCCATAACAAATACTGGAGAATTGCCCTGAGGAAAGACCGGTCCCGAAACGCCACCCATTTCGTCAACGGCTCGTGCAAGCTGCGCAAACGTCCAGGTGCGGCCGCCGGGAACGTCGATGAGGGCGCGTTCAGTCGCAAATTCTCGCGCTATTTCCAGCCATCGGTCGTAAAGCATTGTCAGTCTGTGTGCACGGCTCTAGATTAGGGTGCAAGCTCGATGTTACGGCAAATACGATTTTTATTTTTTTGGCTCACGATTCTCGGAGCAATTGACCTCTTCGCCGATGAGACCTATGCCGGCCTAAGGCCTTTCCAATTCAGGAAGGATTCCATTGCATTTCCGAACGAACTTAAATGGGAATATGGATTTGATGACCGGGGCCGGTGGGTGGGTCACAAGCGCAAACCGGCACCGGAATACAGTCTCCATTGTTTCGTGCTCGCCCGAACTGCGGCGCAATTTCACAGGTTCGCCGAGTTCCATCCGGAATTACCAAAGACCGATGCGGCCACGTACGGGCGTCTCGTTCAAGAGGTGTCCAAGCGCAATCTGCGCGAAGGCGAAATGCCTCCGGTGATTTTTCCCGGCTACACCAACCTCTTCCAATTTAGCGCGGATCACGAGCGAACGCTTAAGGCTGCCGCCGGAGGCGCCAGGCAAAGTTATTTTCAGCGAGGAAACTGGCGGATGGTTTTTCCGTTCACACGGCGAAATCAGGAGCGCACGGCCACAAGACTGGTCGAGGCGATTCAACAGGACGGTGAAGCGCTGGTTCACGTGGTCCGATTTCCCAGGCTGGACTTGAATCATGCCGTGCTTTTATTTGGCTTTGAGAAGCGCCCGAACACCATTTCGTTTTTCTTTTACGACCCGAACAGCCCACAGGAATCGCGCGAGTTGGTTTTTGATCGGGAGAAGCGGCAATTCATTTTTCCGCGCACGGATTATTTCCAGGGAGGGCCCGTAAATCTCTATCGCATTTATAGCAGTTGGTGCTACTGAATCGGCAGTTACCGTCGGCGCACTTTCAGGGTTGAATTTTTTCACGACCACCGTAGCCGCTGTCGAGATCATGCCAGAATTCGATGTCCTCTTCGTCTTTTTCCCAGCAGAGAAAGACCTCTTTCCCACCGATAAAAGCGGGAAAATCAATCAGGCCACGTTCGATATCTTTGATTTGAATTTCACGCTTTTGAAATTGATCGATCGCCTCCTTCAAGTCGGCGAGCGCGCGCATGGAACGGTTTACGAGATCGCCACCCAAATCCTCACCCCGGGTGAGCCGAGGGGTCAGTTCGGATTCCTGTCGCTGAATTAACTGTTGCAACTCAGAGAGCCGCTCAAGCCAGATACGAATCTGCGGCAGAAGAGCTCGCGCCTCTTCGACCGTGTAGTGCGTGTTGAATTGGGGCGCCATTTTAATGTTTCGAAGCTGCGTCGAGCTTCTTTTTGACCTCGTCGCTCGGAGAGACTTCGAGAGATTTCTTCCAGGCGTTGCGAGCTTCATTCAAATTCTTCTGAGCGGCATAAATATCGCCAAGATGATCGTAGAGAGTTGGGTCTGCTTCTTCGGTGTGTTTAACGGCGAGTTTCATGTACTTGAGCGCATCATCGTACCGTTCCTGTTTGAAAAGCACCCAACCAAGACTGTCAAGATAGGCGGCATTCTCAGGTTCCAGCTCGACTGCTTTAGCAATGAGTGCGTGCGCTTCTTCCAGTCTCATTCCTTTTTCCGCCCACATGTAGCCCATGTAATTCATTGCTTCCGCGTATTTTGGCGAAAGTTCGAGACTCTTGCGAAAATAGGTCTCAGCCTCGGAAAGGTTGCCATTTCGCTCATAGGCTGAGCCTACCTGATAATAAAAGAGATGGGTGAGACGGGAAGGTTCCGCGGTTTTCGCCAATAATTCGGCGGAGGTGTAATGGCGGATCGCCTCGGAATACTTCTGCAGCAAAGAGTTCGCAACCCCTTCGTAAAATTCCAGTGTGAAATTCAATTTAAAGTGGGCCCGTGCTTTCTCGAGAATCTCGAGCGCCTGATCGGGCTTCTTCATTGAGATTCTTAATCCGGCAAGATCGTAATAAAGTTGTTCGATGTTGGGATTAAGCTGAAGAGCTGTTTCGTAGTATTCGGCTGCCTCCTTGTATTGCTTCTGTTCAAAGGCAATCGAACCGAGAAAAAGATAGGTTTGGGGATCAGTGGGGTTCTGGAGCCGGATGACTTTAAGTTGTTCCGCGGCTTTCTCTTTATTGCCAATGCGGATGTATAGATTTACAAGTTTTTGTCGAACATTCGGAAGTTCCGGATATTCCTCGGCCAACTGAAGGTAGATCGGTTCCGCTTTTTTCAACTCCTCAAGCAGAAGGTAGCCATCGGCGATTTTGTAAAGCGTCGTCGGATTATTCGATTTGAGTTTGGCCGCGCGATCCAGCGCCTCCATTATCCTGGGCTTTCCCTCCGAATTTTTGAGCATGCCAAGATGCATGTATCGGGAGTAAAGCTCGGCGACGCCTACCAGGAACTCAGCATCAACACTCGTTTGTTTCGCGGCCTGATCGACGACCTTTATGGCATCATTGGTTTTACCCAACTGCAAATCCATTTGGCTCAGACTTTGGTATGCCAGCAGATTACGCGGCATTTTTTTGATTGCAGTCAGCGTCGCTTGAAAGGCTTCATTTGTTTGGCCCGCCGCGGAATAAGCGAGACCAAGCCACGAATAAAGTTCACCTGAAGCACCGGGCTGCTTTGCGCCACGAATGAGCAATGCGAGGGCCTCGTCGAATTTATTGTTTCGAATCAACCGCCGTGCAGCTTCCAGAACGAGCGGTTCGTAACTAACATCTTTAGTAGTGGATTTGAGGTATTCGTCGAGGGCTTGATCGGGTTTATCCTCGAGATCGAGAGCCACGCCAGCTCCAAAATGAGCGAGGTTCTCGATGCGCTGCTCGGTCTCCTTATCCAGATGATCTGGTAGAACTACTGTGTCCAGAGCGCGGGGCTTTGCAATTTTCGCTTTCGAAGGGCTGATCGCCTTCGCGGTCGAAGGATGCGACGGAGAAGCGCAACCCGCAATGAGTAGCGCGCCCAAACATGAAAGAATGATGAAGCGCCGCGTCATAGGTGAATGATAGAAATATTAAAAGGCGCAGCCTTCAAAGGAAAGCTGCGCCGGATACAGTCGGAATCGGCGTGAGCCACGCCGGAAATTATTTCTGCCAGGTACGTTTTTTGTGTCGATTAGCTCGGAGCGCTTTACGCCGTTTATGCTTGTTGATCTTCGCTTTACGTCTTTTTTTCAGTGAACCCATACTTGTTTCTTTATCTTACGTGGCGGTCAATATACCACCTTGTTGAGGGGGTATTCAATGATTCCTTCGGCGCCAGCACCTTTGAGCTGCGGAATTAGTTCCCGCACCACATGCTCATCTATGATCGTTTCGACCGCTACCCAGCCATCCTGGCTCAGACTGGAAACAGTTGGATTACGCAAGGCGGGCAAACTTTGCAACAATTTAACCAAATTTTTATGCTCAATGTTCATTTTGAGCCCGACCTTCGCTTCCGCTTCGAGAGCTCCTTTCAAGAGCATCGCGAGCGTCTCCATCTTGGTTCGTTTCCATGCATCCGTCCATGAATTATGATTGGCGATCAATCGCGGCGTCGAAAACAGAAGCGTGTCCACGATACGTAACTTGTTCGCACGCAACGAGGAACCGGTCTCGGTAAGCTCCACAATCGCGTCCACTAATTCATGCGCTTTAAACTCGGTGGCACCCCAGGAAAACTCAACTTCGGCGCTTACACCGTGCTTTTTGAGGTAGTTTTGAGTGATATTTACTACTTCAGTTGCGATTCGCTTCCCTTCGAGGTCTTTAACAGTCTTAACGGGAGACTCTTCGGGAACCGCGAGAACCCATCGAGCGGGCTGGCGCGTAACTTTGCTGAAAAGAAATTCAGCCACCTCATGAACGTTTGAATTATTCTCCTTAATCCAATCGTGGCCGGTGATACCGCAGTCCAGATAGCCATGCTCGACGTAGCGCGAAATTTCCTGGGCGCGAATGAGCCGGATTTCCATTTGTTCATCGTCGACATATGGAATGTAGGAACGGCTGCTGACCTGAATGTTGAATCCAGCTTTCGCCATTTTTTCGATCGTTGCCTCCTGCAAACTACCTTTGGGCAGGCCAAACCTTAGTTTTCGAGTATCGGTCATAAATCCTGAGTTATCACACAGCGGCGCCCCTGTACTTTAACTTTTCCCCGAGCAATTGCGCCTACGGCCTCAGGATACAGAATCCGCTCGGCCTCCTGTATGCGTGCGTGCAGCGTTTGAGGGGAATCCTGATCGAGCACCGGAACGGTGCGCTGCCCGATAATGGGACCGGTATCGACTCCCTGATCGACAAAATGCACAGTGCAACCGGTCACTTTCACACCATAGTCGAGCGCTTGTTTCCAGGCTTCCAAGCCCGGAAAAGAAGGTAACAGGGCCGGGTGTATATTAATCACCTGATGGGGAAATGCCCTCAGAAACTCGCCTTTCAAAATTCGCATGAATCCCGCCAAGGCCACCAGATCGACGTTGGCTTCGCGCAATCGACCAATGTATATTTGTTCTGCAGTCTCATCGAGTTTGGTCCGGAACACCCCGGGAGCGAGATATTCCGCCCGGAAACCGCGCCCACGCGCCCGTTCGAGAATAAGCGCTTCAGCAACATCACTTATGACAATAGCGATCTCGAACGGCGAATCCGGGCGCGCCGCAGCATCGGCAAGGGCCTCCATATTGGAGCCTTTGCCAGAGCCAAGGATTCCTAATTTGAGTTTCGGCAACGACACGAGCGTTCTTTACTATCAGAGCAGTCTTTCAAAACAAGGAGAAAGCAGATCTCTTTTGCTGCTTTTTCCCTGCGGCCTGATTTCGGCTACCTGAATACCCAAACGAAATGCCCTCCTGAGCAATTTTATCGGCCGATTACGAATGGAACCTGAAGTTGACGGTTGACCCGCTTTGGAGGAGATTCATTCAAATCATGAGCAGAGTGATTCTTATCCTATCCTTTTTCGTCGGAGTGGGCTGGATAGCACCTCGCTCATCAGAAGCGCAAGTAGTGTTGCTTCCCAAAAGCTCTCGAGGTTTAGGCCGTCGGGCCGCGCCCCCGAGGAGTCCCCAGGCAAAGGAAGAGAAAGCGCAAGTGGAGACCAATGCATTAACGGTCGCCACAAATACAATTCCAACAAACTCGCCGGTTAATACGAATCGCCTGATCTACGTTCGCGTCGAACCGAAAATTGACCCGGTAAAGGCTGCAGCCGAAAAGCAAGCCGTATTGAAAAACGCAATCGAATTTGAAAAAGGACGCGCAAACAATGGCGCTGCCTGGGCCCAGTATAAGTTGGGCCTTCGTTATCTGAATGGCGACGGCGTCGAAAAAGACGAGAGTGCCGCCCGCAAGTGGTTGCAGGCGGCGGCCGACAACGGCGACTCGCAGGCGAAAGTGAAACTGCAGCTTCTCGATTCGAAGGGGCCGGGACCGGGCAGCGAGAAAGCACCGAGTTCGCTGATTTTAAAGTAGTGGAACTTATTTCGCATCTTTCGCGAAACGACACAGGCGCTGATCAAAGGAGGCCAGGGACAATTTCACAACCTCCAGGCGACGCAAAATCTTTCTTTCCTAATTGGTCCACTTTGCGTTGAGTATCCGCTGTTTTTAGAATTTATGAAAATTGTTTTGGCTTATTCGGGTGGTCTGGACACGTCTGTGCTGCTCTCGTGGATCAAGGAGAAATACAACGCGGAAATGATCGCATTCTGCGCAAATATCGGGCAGGAAGAAGAACTCAAAGGGCTCGACAAGAAAGCGATGAAGACCGGCGCTTCGAAACTTTACATTGATGACCTGCAGGAGGAATTCGCGCGCGATTTTATTTATCCGATGATCCAGGCAGGGGCGATTTATGAGAATCAATATTTCCTGGGAACGAGCATTGCGCGGCCGCTGATTGCAAAAAGAATGGTTGAAATCGCACGGAAAGAAGGGGCTGAATATATCGCCCACGGGGCGACTGGAAAAGGAAACGACCAGGTCCGATTCGAGCTGACCGCGGCGGCATTGGCACCCGATCTTAAGGTGATTGCTCCCTGGCGGGATGAAACTTTCCGTTCTCAGTTTCCGGGCCGCGCGGAGATGATCCAGTATTGCGAAGATAAAAAAATCCCGGTGCAGGCTACGGCGAAGAAGCCGTATTCGATGGATCGCAATTTACTGCACATTTCATTCGAAGCGGGAATTTTGGAAGACCCCTGGCTGGACGCTTCCGCGCCGGAACATAAAGGAATGTATGTTTTGAGCGTTTCGCCGGAAGACGCTCCAAACAAGGCAGAGTATGTGACGTTGGATTTCGAGCAAGGCAACTGCGTGGCTGTAAATGGCAAGACACTTGATCCCCTGGGCGTGATGAAAACGCTGAACAAACTTGGCGGCAAGCATGGAGTGGGACGGGTGGATCTCGTTGAAAATCGCTATGTGGGAATGAAATCACGAGGTGTTTATGAAACCCCAGGCGGCAGCATTCTGCATTTTGCACATCGCCAAATGGAGAGCATCACAATGGACCGTGAAGTCATGCATATTCGCGATTCACTGATCCCGAAATACTCGGAACTCGTCTATTATGGTTACTGGTTCGCGCCCGAGCGGCTGGCGTTGCAGGCGCTGGTGACGGAGAGCCAGAAACATGTCACGGGCAGCGTGCGTGTAAAACTGTACAAAGGGAACATCATCACGGCTGGCCGCCAATCCCCGGTAAGTTTGTACAATCCACAGATCGCGACGATGGAAGCGGATCCAACGAAGGCTTACAACCAGGACGATGCGACCGGTTTTATCCGTTTGAACGGATTACGGCTTAAAGTTGCCGCGCAAGTTCATGCGAAGGCAAAGAAACGCAACAGGAAATAGCGGCTTGATTTTACATCCGGGAAGGTGAATGCCGCATTTTGCGGCATTCTTTTTTTGAAGTGAACGCCAGAAAATCTTAGGCGTTAAACGGGCTGGTTAAAACCCCACTCTCCGCGCATGCGGAATTGCACAAATTTCCGTTCATCATCGAAGGCCAGGTAAATATTTGTCTTTAGCAAAGAAGCGAAGGTTTGCCCGGGCAACTGGCCATAAGAATGACCCGGAAAAACGAGAGTATTGGGTAGTATGGTGCGTTTAAGCAGTTGCAAGCTGCGATACATGGCATAGGGATCCGCTCCTCGTTCACTGCAGTAGCCGCAACCTTCCGCAAAAAGCGTGTCTCCGGAAAAGAGATTATTCTCGACCAAGTAGCATACGCCTCCCGCAGTATGGCCGGGAGTCAGGAAGCTCCAAACTTCGAACGGTCCGATTCGAAGCAAGCCGGCGTCGGGCAAATGTAAAAGGCCGGGCAATTCAAAGCAGTAATACTCACTCTCCTCTCGCGAAATCCAGATGGGAACTCGATAGCGGCTGGCGAAATGGCAGGCTAAATCCGCATGGTCGCGGTGGGAATGTGTTAGCAAAACACCTTTCAATGCAGCACCCGAAAGGGAGTGTTCGATTCGATCCATTTCCCAGGCGGGGTCTATTAGAAGCGCTTCGTTCGAGGCAGAATCGACGATCGCGTAGCAATAATTGACAAACTCTCCATTGGAAACCTTGATCGAGATTACGGAAAACATGTGTAACGAGGGGATCAGGCGACTGCGACCCCTATCAGGGACTGGCATATCTCATCTCGCAACTGCCCCAAAGATTCGTCCAATTCCGATAATTTAGGAAAAACCAGACTTACAGCAATTGATCCAGCGGTAAAACTGAGAAAACGGTATTGAGCGAACGACTTGAAAAGTCCGCTGAGCCCGCGTTCAGTTTCGGAGATTTTTTCGACTTCAAAAAGAGTGAATGGAGTCATCATTCCAGTCTTCAAAACTTTTGAAAGCGCTTCCTTTGCGGTCCAGATGGAGACGAGATTTTCATCAAGGTTCCCAGGCAGATGGGCCGCAGCCAATTTCTCATTTTCTGTCAATTGACTTTGGATCGTTTCACGCCGATCCGGTGAAACCGCTTCAATATCAATTGCGATCGGATGCGCTTCATCGAAAGCCGCCGCCATTCCCCAGTTGGCACAATGTGTAAGACTGACCTGGATGTTGTGACAGCGAGGTCCGCGCACGATCGGTTGTTGAAACACGCCTGGAAGAACGGCGAAAGCATCGAGTCTTTCGTCACGAAGATACTGACAGATTGCCTCTTTGGCGCAATAACGCCCCAGGAGGTAGCTGCGGCGGCGGTTGGCATGAAGTGCACGCTGGAGGTATTCGAGCTCCGGCGGGCGCAGGAATTGCGATTGGTGCGCGATCAAAGTCTCAAGCGAGGCTGAAGACCAGCAAAAAGATGCCTGGAAACTTTCGCTCGAGCGAAGAAAATGGCCCAGCCGCAGGGAGGTGTGCGGAAGCAGAGGGCGCCTTACAATCGCTTTGCCTGGTGCCGGTTGATTCAAAACAGATTTTCCTGAAAGCTGGCTCCAGCCAGGTCACAGATAAAATGCTTCGTCAGCCTCCCGGCATCAAGCAGAACTTCTCCGCAAAAGGCATTGAATTTGCAGAAAGAAGCGTTTGAATTGCGCAGGAATTCAAACGCGTCAGCCGCACGGTCCGGTCCGCTGCAAAAAAGCTTCTTTATTTAAGATGAATAGCGAGCGACGCGTTGACCCTACCAGGGACCTTAAAATCAAGCGCAAAAGTGCGTCTCACTAATTTATCAGGGCGCTACGCGAACGCGGTAAAACTTTTGATCGCTCTGAGTCTGACTATCGACCACTTCTTTCAGGTTGTCCGCACCAGTCACGCGGGCCACTTCCGTCCAGGTGATCATGTCAGAACTAGCTTCGACAATGTAAGTTTTGTCACCCTGCGCGAACCAGCGGAGTTTGAAGCCATTATTACGCGCATGGCGCCATTCGCTGTCGAGCGGTTGAATCTGATGTTCAGTGGGATTTGTTCCCGCGAGGAATTCCTGAAGGTTATTTTTTCCATCACCGTCGGGATCCGCGAACAAATCCGCAAGCTTATTAGTTAATGAACCAAAAAACTTGAGTTTCCACTCATCCGAAAGCACATCCGGAGAGGTCTGCGCACTGGTGCCGACCCAAACGTGAGCGGGTAACGACTGTAGCGTGAAAAGCCGGGAAAGTGTTTCGTAGCGGATATCGTTCGCCTGCACGGCGCTCAAACGGACCGTGTAGGATTGGCCAGTTTTAGCTTCCGCGGGGACGGTAAAGCGCAACTGGCCAAATGCCACGGTTCCTTCGAGTGGAGGCGAAAAAGCGCCTGCGGGCCAGCCGAATCCGGCACCCGCGAACTTGCTCGCGACAATCGTCGGCGGGGGCAGAGTTCCTGCCATCTGAAGCGCCACCGGTCCGGCGATAAATGGCGCGCCGTTGTCCGGGAACA
>JAQGOX010000865.1 GCA_028293365.1 Verrucomicrobiales bacterium
TAGGCCGGTATTCTGATCGATCACTGCTCCCGTGGGAGAACCGGCCAATAAGGAATAGGTCAGCGTTTGGGCGGGAAGGTCAGCATCAGTCCCGATTGCTTTAAAACTAATGATGGAGCCCTCTTCAACGACTAAATCTGGCAGGGCCTTTAAAACAGGAGGCCGATTCACTTCTCGAACGGTGATGCCGACACTTTGCACGGCGCTCAGATGCTGGCTGTCGTTTTCAGTCGCGCGAATCACGATAAAATAATTTCCGGGGCCCTGTTCCTCCGTGGGAGTCCAGGCTACAACGCCAGAAACCGGATCGATACTAAGGCCACTGGGAAGCGCTCCGCCTTCAAGAGTATATGTGATCGATCGCGGCGGACTGTCGGGATCGACCGCGGTGGCGGTGAAATTCAAGAGTTGTCCCTCATCCACGCTTTGAGGCTCAATGACTGCGAGAACCGGCGGATTATTGACTTCACGTACGGTGATCTGGAACGATTTGATGTCACTCGCAACTGGAACTCCGTTGTCGGAAACCTGGATGGTAATTGGATAGACTCCTGGACCCTGGCTTTCCAATGGGGTCCATGAAAAAAGCCCGGTCGCCGAATCAATCGCGGCGCCATCTGGCGCTCCAGGCAAGAGGGTGAAACTCAATTGATTCCCGGGCACATCCGGATCGATTGCAGTCGCGGTAAAGCTGAACAATATTCCTTCATCAATTCCAAAATCGTCGATAGGCGCCAAAGAAGGCGACCGATTCACTTCGGTCACTGAGACGTTAAAGCGTTTTGTGGCACTGCGCGCGGGAGTGCCATTGTCAGTGACGCGAACGGCGATACTGTAATTTCCAGGGCCTTGTTCTTCAGTTGGCGTCCAAGTGAAATGGCCAGAGATCGGATCGATTGCTGCGCCTGCAGGAGCATCCAAACCGAGACTAAATTCCAGTGTCTGACCAACATCAGGATCGGTGGCAGTAATCGTTTGCGATAATAGCATCCCTTCGGCCACGACCTGGTCCGCGGGTACTGTCAAGACCGGAGGCTGGTTGGCTCCCTGCAGCACGTTTCCGGAGCCTGGCGTTGCGACATTGAAAGCGACAACTGGTCCTTCTGCTCCATCGGGAAAACGGCCCTCGCTGATATCAGTGGTTTGGCCGCCGAAGACGATACTATCTACAAGGGAACCGTTCGGATCGAAGAGGCCAATTTCCCCACCTGCTTTCGTCAACTTAAAATTGACGTGCAAATCAGAATTCGACTGATTCGCAGCGGTGGCCTTGTCAGCCCAAACCAACAGGAACGCGCCCGGCGCGAGAACATACCCGGGCGGGATTGAGAATTCGGATGAATTGGTGAGCAGATGTGTCAATCTGTAACTGGTGAGATCGACTGCGTTAGTGCCTGCGTTATACAGCTCAAACCAATCATCGAATTGACCGGTGGCTGGATCGAGAATAGTGGCCAAATTATCAGCCATGTATTCGTTAATAGTGAGATTGACCCCAGGAAAGGCCGGGTTGTTGGAAGCGCCTGGGGTAACGAAGAAGAACGAGCGACGCCCGCGTGGCTCTCCGTCCGGATAGGAACCGAAGCTTCGATCCGGAGGAAACTGTTTATAGTCCAGAAAGTCCATGACAACAGGCGTGCTCTGATTTCGCACAAGAGCCACTGAACCATTGGATGCGTTGAGCCGGAAACTGGTGTGGAGGGCCGAGGGGGTAGATTGCTCCGTCTGACCGTCTGCCCAAACAACCAGGAATTGGTTTGGCGCGATCGCAGTGCCTGAGGGAAATGCCCATTGCGTGAGGTTTGTATAGTTGTCGGTCAAATAGAAGCCATCGAGACTGATGCTGGTTGCGCTGCTATTATAAAGTTCAATCATCGGATCGTGCTGGCCGTTGTTGTCGGCTGGCCCGGTCAGGTTGTTCGGCAAAACTTCGTTCAACCAGACCGAAGGAAATGCCGGAAGCACAGACTTGTTCGCATTCGCCCGTCCGGGTGTGACACGGTTTGCGCTGTTGGTTGCAATTGTGCCCCAATTGCCGACGCGATAACTCCCCTTGCTCGGATCGATTAACTGGAGCGACGAGCCAAATCCGTCGGCATCAGCCGGCCATGGCAAAGTATCGCCATAACGGACATCGGAAATAATGAGATCGTTGGTACCGCCGAGCCCAAGTGGTTTCACCAGTTTCAGATTTTCGCCGCCGCCATCAAGGGAGCCAGTGAATTGATCGAACACTGAAATTGTCGCTCCGAAAGCGTTCGCAAAACCGACGCGATCTTTGACGAGAAGCAAATAAGCATTCGGCTGGATTACGGCGCCGACCGGGAAATCGTAAGAGAGACCTTCAAAGCGATAGCCCGAAAGGTCGAAAGGAGTGGTGGTCGAACTATTGTAGAGCTCAACAAATGAGGCCTTCGATTCCAACGGATTGTAGTAGATTTCGTTTATGACTATAGAATCCTGCGGTTGGGGAATGGCACCCTTATAGGTCACCGTAATGGAATCAGTCAAACCGACAATCGTTTGACCGAACCGATCGAGCGCGGTGAGAACGAATTGGTTCGTCGCACTGGTGAGCGGCACGTTAATCGCGAATGTCCGATCATCGGTCCAGACGGCCGGATAAGGCACGCCATTAATGGCAATTTTGGCAACGACGAATGGTGCCTTGCCGGTTAAAACAGTAGTCCCCGTTGTGGAAACGTAGTTGTTCCCCGCGTTGTTGGATATTGTGAACTGTGGGGTGTTATTTTGCGTCAATCGGGCCTGTATGTAATTACGGCGCTGGGTCATGAATGAATAAATCTGAGCAGGCGCATTGATTCCTCCGATGCCATTTTTCGTCAGCGCGGAGGATAAAGCATCTCCGACCGGGCGGTAATTTTCCGGGACGAGAACGTTGTTCACAATGTCGAGATAGGCGCGCCACTGCATCCGGCGAAATGCAGGAGTATTGAACCATCGACTCATAACACCATCCTGACTGCCGCCGGAACTGACACCATCGGTAGCGCCGCCAAAGAGACCGATCGTGGCGCCGTCGGCGCCCGGCGCGCCAAGAGTGAAATCGATATCCCATGGCATGAGTTCCCACGAGAAACCGGGCTGTTTGATCGCATACATGTTTTGGCCAACGTTGTAGGTCCAGGAATCCCAGTTCCCGAGTAAACGATCGAACGCGAAGACACGCATCCATTCCTCGGCATCGACAAGGTTCAAAACATTTGGAACAAAGTTAGTGGAAGTATCGTTCGCGACGGCGACAAGATTGAAAACATTGGTGTAATTGTTCTCAGTGCCACCGAAACCGCGGGTTTGCCAATTCCAACGATAGCGGGCCATTTTATAATTCCCCGCGCTTTTCACGGAATCCAGGCTCGCGCTGACGTTTCCAAACGCCAGGTTGTCATCCTGAAATTCGAACCAGACGGCAACTTTATAAAGGTCGCCGGCCCCTCCATCCGGGAACCAACTTTTCGCAGTATATCCGCTGGGGAATTCTTCATCCTGGGATACGTTTTCATGTTGCGCGCCATTTCGATAAAGCTGCATGAAATGAGAATGCAGATAAGGGATTCCCAGGCTTTTGCCGATCCAGGCGCAAAGGCGATTGCGAATACCCGTGTCATCCGGACCGCCGTTCCCGGTCGTGCGAAAGATTCGTTCGGTGACACCAAGCAATGGCTCATCATCTGGATTGATGACTGAGAAGCTGCCAGCGCCGCCGTGGAATGGACTGCCTTTATCGCGATAGCCCGCGTTGTAAATCACCCGGAAGTTTCCGTAAACCATCGTGGTATCGCGATAGGTGTTATTAAGCGCGTTGTTTCTCTGTCCTTCGGATGCCTGCGAATCCCAAAGGTGATAGTGCGCTATGTTTCCTGCAGGAAAGGGATCATCCCAGCGCACGTAGCATTCCGGGAATGGAAGGGCAACCTGGAGCATGCCGCCGGCTGGAAATACTGCAGTCGCAGGGGCACTCGCCGCGTCAGCGGCACTAATCGTAAAGGCGATAACTGTTCCGCCGCTTTTCGCCGGAATGGTTGCCGAATAAATACCGTCGCCTGCGATGGCGTCGCCACCGGAACCGTCATCACGCATGGCGATGGAGGTTATAGTAGTCGCGGGATCGGTACGATATCGAAGCGTAGCCGCAGCAATACCATCGGGATCGGAAACACGGCACGAAACCACAACGGGCTCATTTGCCCGGGGCAGCACTGGAAGATGAGTTACATCGTAAATCGCGGGCCCCGCGTTCGGACTCAATCGACTGTTAGGCATTCCAGGGGTACCAAGGTTCCGCGGAATGGCCATGCGGACGGGCATTTCGATCCAATTGCCCCGAGTGCGAAATAACACT
>JAQGOX010000723.1 GCA_028293365.1 Verrucomicrobiales bacterium
AATTGAGGAATGGCGAAGCTTAGTCCAGCCACCAGCGCCGCCGGCCAGACTTCCAGCATTCCCCGGAAACCAGCGAATGCCCACACGACCCAAAATGGAACGAGCAGGGAGAAAAACGGGAGCTGTCGTCCGGCCATCGCGCCGAGGGTTGAAGCATCGATTCCAGTCACACTGCTCAAGGCAATGATCGGCGTCCCGAGCGCGCCGAAAGCCACGGGCGCAGTATTGGCGATCAGCGAAAGACCGGATGCCTGGAGGGGGCTAAATCCGGTTTGAATCAGAATTGCCGCCGTTACGGCGACCGGTGTTCCAAAGCCCGCAGCTCCTTCAAAAAACGCGCCAAATGAAAAAGCGATCAAAATCAGTTGGATGCGGGGGTCTGGAGCGATCGTCGCGAGACTGCAACGAAGAATGGTAAACGAACCTTTCTTCACCGTAAGTTGGTAAAGAAAAATGAGGTTCAGAATGATCCATCCGATTGGAAAAAGCCCATAAGCTGCTCCATATAGAGCAGTCGCGCAGGCCGCAGTTCCGGGCATGCCAAAAGCAAACACCGCAGTCACGAGTGCAATCGCCAGTCCCAACAATGCTGCAAGATGAATACGAATTCCCGCCAATGCGATCGCTCCAAGCAATACCACCACTGGCAATGCGGCAATGAGCGTGGAAAGAACCGCATTCTGCAGCGGATCGTAATTTTGGAGCCATGGCATGCGTGTGATTAGGGGCGGATAGTGAAAGAGCAATTCTGAATCTGCAATTCACAATTTTCGAATTGTTATCCGGATCGTTGTTTCTACCAACTCAAAATTCTGCGTTGACCGTACTTGCCCGGTTTCATTACTTTCAGCACGAAACAAGCAGGCGAAAGTAATCAATATGAACAATACACACGTACCTCTTATCAGTTCGGGGACCGCTGGTCCTCTGGGCGTCATCCATTTACCACGGCTTTGGTTGAAGTCTTCTCTCGAAGCGACCGGCAAACTGGCAGCGGGTTATCCGGGTTGCGGCAAAGGCTACGACCAAATGGTGCTCGATGGTCTCGGCCTCGATCGTCAAAAAACGCTCGACTTCATCAAACAGAATAAACCGACCTACACCCAATTCGAAAACTGGGTGAAACAGCAACCCGGTGTTAAGCTGGACAAGGCGAATGTCGACAAGCTGAATGCTTCGATCACTGGCTATATCCACGACGACAACACCCGCAAGGGCGTCTTCTCGGCCAGCGGCTTAAATGACGAGAATTGCAAGTTCCGCGATGCTGTGAACTTGAATAATCTCGACGACTGGAACGAGTTCCACGCCGCGAACCTGAAGTAATCGGATTGGTTTTCAGACCGCAACTGGCCCGCGCGCCGGTTGCGGTTTTTTTGCGCCCCTTTTTCGTGCCCATTGAGCCGCGCAGATCGACCGCTTCCATTAGTTTGGCCGTCTCACGCCGGCCTGTTGAAACGCGCTATTGATAATAGCAAGTTTCATAATTAGCTCCGTCACGCAGGAAATGAAGTCCTGGGAGGCGCTCAACAGGTCCCCCCGTCATGGAGGTAAGATTGGCTTAATAAAAAACAAATTCGCGCTTTCGCAATAGTGCGGTGGCCGCTCGCGCGCAAAAAGCAATCGTTGCCAAATGGTAAACGGCGATCGCAAGAAAACTCGGCCATCCTAATCCCGGTATTAGATTTGCCATTACTTCTGCGACCAGGTTATGACCACCGGTGCGTTGTATCCAAACCAATCCCTGCGCCGTGTTCCAAAGAACGAGCGGTGCCAGTATCGCCACTCCAATGGTGCTGAAGAGCGCAAGTGCAAATGCCCGGCACCGCAGGGCGAAATAGAATCCGCATACCGGAACGCTGAAAATACTCGCGCAAATGCTTGCGAAACAAACTTCGAAAGATGGATTCCTGCGGGTTTCATATTCTGTCTGTGCCCAGGAGATGCCGACCAGACAGAAAGCTGCCAGCGTCACCACGATCATTCCGTAATACCTTGCCACCGCGCGCAATCGTGCAGTCAGTAATTTTGTTTCGGTTAACGGAGTAACCAGCAGGAGTTCAAATGCACCGCTCTCTTTTTCGCGCTGAAAACTACTGGAAGACTTTAGCGCCAGGAACGTTACGAACAGGATCACGAACAATAAATGAAATTGAAGGAATCCGTCACGGTAAGGCATCACCCTCAAAAGAAATGTTTCAGCGAGAAGCACGATGAGAAGCATTATCCAACGCGCCGACCGGGCCCAGGCTGTCCTGTATTCGAGCCAGAGCAGGGGATTTCGGTCCAGCTTTTGGCTCATCGACCGTCGAAAGCTTCCTCGCCAGAATCTTGGAGTTAGAAATTTTTTTCGAAATGCGACTTGCCTTTTGGATTCGATGGCAAAGTGGGCATGGCGCTCCACTTTGCGCGCGCAAAATCGGGTCGCGCCAACCAGAATCAAAATTGAAACCAGTGAAAATCCCAATTCGAACCAGAGGAAAAGTGATCGCGATACCAAAAGCGTCCCGAATGCATCTTTCGCCGTCAGAGGAAGAATTATAATCGAAGGACCGAGCAGGAAGATTCGAATACTTAGAGGCACGTCGAATCGATTTTTTGGCAAATGCGCGATAAGAATATTTGCCACGATCGATTCAAGCAACCAGGCGAGCAATAGTTCAAAAACCAGCGCCCATGCGAGCGCGGGACCAAATTCGACGATTGTCGCAGATGCCACCATCCCGGTGCTGACACCGATAATCACGATCGAAAATAAGATGGCTAACGATAACAGGAAATCCTGGATTTCAACGCCACCCAGCAACACCGGAATCATGAAGAAGGGGAGCATCATGGCCGCGAGGTAGAGGAGTTTGCACGAATGGACGAAAACCTTTCCCAGAACTATCTGTGCAGGCGAAAGGTCGGTCAAAAGCAGCAGACCCAGCGTTCCTTCGCGGTTTTCCCGGTTGAGAGCACCCGCAGCGCCGATCGGAGCCAGAATTAGCAACATGAATGCCAGAAAACCGTGGATGGCGGAGAGCATTTGCTGTCCGTTCGTCCTTCGATCCGGAAAACTCCACCAATAAAATCCGAGCAGCGCGATTGCCACGAGGCTCCATCCCACGCGCGAATAGTAGGTAGCGCGTTTTCGGGATTGAATCCGCAACTCCCGGGCGATCAAGGGAAATGAAACCATGGGCTGTCCCATCAACTTGAGTAATTGCGTGCCGCTCTGTCAAGAATAGCTATAGAACGCTATAAGATTGATCGTTGCACATTGCCCATCGGCTGCGCAGTGGTCGCAGAACTTAGAGGGGGGTTGAGCTTAACCACGTTTCACGTGGGCCCAACGGAAGCGATCCTCCCGGAAACCGGGTAAAAAATAACGACATCTGTGCGCTTACTCGCGCATGCGCCCGATGCGGGTATCCAACCTCTTGGAGTTCTTCGGGCCGCGTTCCTCACTCTCAGAGGGATGTTCCCTGCTTCCGGAAGCCTCTTAGCGGCCCGGATTTTTCGGAGAGAGATAGCTGAGTCCCGTGATCGTCAGTAGAGGCAGTACATGTGGAAAAGTTTTATGGTCGATGACCACAACGTGCGTTTTGGCGATATGAATTTGTTCCGCTCGATCCACCCGATACTCGCGACCATCCGCCATCTTGATGGAAAAAGGGACACCCTCGACCTTCGCCGTTTCGATCACATCACGAGTCATAATTTGCAATGTATAATCAATCGTCAAGGGCAACGCAAAAGCAAAGCATTCCTGTCTGGTATTCCAATCGTTTCGCCGCTTCTTTCTGCTCTAAGTTGTGATTCATGGTTTTTTTCACGCATAATGTGTGAGTTTGCTCCGGAATTACCGCGTCGGAATGAGGAGTATTTTCTTCGTTGCCTTTTCCGTAAAAATGCCTCAACAAACCCAAGTCCTTCAGATAACAGAAACCTAAGGCAGCGGGCAGATAGCCGCATTCGCGTCCTTTTTGCAGGAAGTGGCATGATAATCGCTTTTCTCTGGCTAAAACACCGTTGAATGTTAAACAGAATTAGAGACTTTTCGCAGACTGTTAGTCGAGGAGCATCGATATTGCAATTGCACCTCATTGGCCAATTCAAATGTTCTCGAAAACCGGCATCCGTAAAGATACTTTCGATGTCCAAATCAGAATTCCAACGTTACAGTTTCAGATTGATGTTATCTTTGCTCAAGTCGTGGGTTATTTGCTGTCTGTTATTTGTAAAACCAACCTCATGCATGGTTTTGACTGCCGCTTCCGTCGGCGACTTCGACTACATGATTAACGGAGAAAGTATTACTATTACCGGCTACACCGGGGCTCCCGGTGAAATCATGATTCCAAATACGATTGCGGGCAAGCCGGTAACCAGCATTGGCGATTCCGCTTTCAAAACACACTTCGGCCAGGCAGTTGCTACGCGGGTGATTATCCCCAGCGGAGTTACTAACATCGGAAATGAAGCGTTTTATGGATGCACTGAACTTGTCAGTATTACGATACCCAACACTGTAATCGGTATAGGAGACAACGCGTTTACTGATTGCTCCGGCCTCTCGGTTGTTTTCATTCCTGATAGTGTGACAAGTATCGGGGAGGCCGCATTCTTGCGCTGCTCAGGTCTGGCGAGTGTCACCATTCCGAAAAATGTGGTGACCATGGGGGATCGCGTGTTTGGTGATTGCAGTAGCCTGACCGACATCAACGTTGCGCCAGAGAATCCTGCCTTTAGCAGCTTGGAGGGCGTTCTGTTCAACAAGAACCGGAGCACCCTGATTCAATATCCCGGTGGCAAGGTGGGAGACTATATTGTGCCAAACGGAGTCACGAGTATCACTGCATTCTCATTTGCTTCATGTGAAGGGCTGTCGAGTATAGAGATCCCAATCGGTGTGATTACTCTCGAAGAGGGTTTATTTGCGCATTGCATCTCCCTGAGTACTGTGACGATCCCGGGTGGTGTGACCAGCATCGGGAAAGAAACGTTTCAATCTTGCTTGAGCTTGGCAAATTTCACAATTCCCGACGATGTCACCAGTATTGGTGAAAATGCCTTCGAAGCCTGTTCCGGGTTGTCCAATGTCACGATTCCCGATGGTGTGACCAATCTCGGCGATGGGGCGTTCGTCTCTTGCGTTAATCTGACGAATATTACGATCCCGAAAAGTATTCGCACAATCGGCGCAAGTGTTTTCGCTGAGTGCGGTTTCACTAGCGTGGTCATTCCCAACAATATAACAAGCATCGGAGATTCTGCGTACTATCGCTGCTTCAATCTTACAAGCATGACCATACCGAACAGTGTAGTCAGTATCGGGAATGCCGCTTTCCAGAACTGCGAGGCACTGATAAGCGTTACTTTACCGGACACCGTTTCCAGCATCGGGATGAACGCTTTCAGTGGCTGCGCCAGCCTGACAAATGTTATAATGCCCAATGGCGTGAGGAGTATCGGCCAGAATGCGTTTGACCATTGTACCGGGCTTACCAGTTTAACTATTCCAGACAGTATGAAGAGCATCGGCGTAGGCGCATTCCAAAATTGCATCGGTCTCACAAACTTAACCTTCTCCAGCGGAGATACCGTTATGGGCGATTATGCATTTGCTTATTGCACTGGCCTTTCCTCTGTGGTCATTCCGGAGGGTTTGACGACCATCGGGAATTATTTGTTTTATGACTGTGAAGGTCTTACCAATGTTACGATTCCT
>JAQGOX010000759.1 GCA_028293365.1 Verrucomicrobiales bacterium
GCGTAACGGATGGTATTTTCGATCGTTTCCTGCGTTTCCACCGGAAGACCTAAAATAAAAGTACCGTGAATAATGACGCCGAGATCTTTGCAGGCTTTCGTAAACTGCTTTGCTTCGTCGATGTTAATACCCTTTTTGATCCGGTCGAGGATGTGCTGATTGCCGGACTCATAACCGACGAGGAACAGGCGCAACCCGCAATCCTTCATCAGTTTGATGGTCTCATAATTAACATTCGCGCGGCTGTTGCATGACCATGTTACCCCGAGTGTCTTCAGCTTCTGGGCAATTTCGCGCGCCCGCGGTAAATTCGCAGTGAATGTATCATCATCGAAGAAAAATTCCTGCACCTGCGGAAAGAGTTTCTTCGCATGGGCCATCTCAGCAGCGACGTTTTCAGCGGAACGAACGCGATACTTGTGTCCGCCGATGGTTTGGGGCCACAAGCAGAATGTGCATTGAGCCGGACAACCGCGCCCAGTGTAGAGCGAGAGGTACGGATCTTTCAGATAGCCGATCGTGTATTTCTCGATTTCAAGATCGCGTTTGTACACATCCACAACCCAGGGCAATTCATCCATGTTGTGAATCAGCGCCCGCTCCGGATTATGGACCACTTTCCCTTCCTTCCAATAGGAGAGGCCGGTGATTTCGGAGAGTGGACGATCTTCGGCCACTTCTTTGCAGGTAAAATCGAATTCCTTGCGTCCGACCCAGTCAATTGCAGGCGACGCCTTCAACGTTTCCGTGGGAAGAACCGCAGTGTGAGCGCCAATGAAACCGATCCTGGTGGCAGGTTTCTGCGACTTGATGGCCTCGGCGACTTTGCAATCATTCCGCAGCGACGGCGTGGAGGTATTAATTATGACGTGATCGTAGTTCTTCGCTTCTGCCAAACAGGTCTTTACGTCGATGTCCTGCGGTGGGCAATCCATCAGCTTGCTGTTCGGTGTCAACGCCGCTGGCTGCGCCAGCCAGGTCGGATACCAAAAAGAGCGGATCTCCCGCTTGGCCTGATAACGCGCGCCGGCGCCACCATCGAAGCCGTCGAAGGAGGGAGGAGAAAGAAAGAGAGTTTTACTCATAAAAACTAATGTTGAGAATCCTTGGCTTGCTGGATCTTTGCCAAAAGATTGTCGCGTTCCGAACTGTCCCCTGTGCTGCATCCACCACCAGACACTGCCGGTGCTGATTCTTCACGACGGAAAAATACGGACTGCGCTCCGTTCGCAGCCGCTCGCGGCGAATTTATGGCCGCTTTTGCTTCCGCCAAATGGCCTTTCCCTATCGACACACCATTGAAAGCCTTGACCAGCTTTCCGCGAGGATCGGGCTTGGGCTTTGCGGCGAAATTGTAGCGGAAATTCTTCCAATTATCGCCACGCTTGTAGTTCGTTCCCAAAGCACCGCTCGGGTCATAACCACAATGCACCATGCAATTCTCGCAACGAGGATCGCGGGCCACGCCATCAACGACGCCGTACTTCTCCCAGTTCACTTTCTGGAGCATTTCCTGGTATCCACCGTAGTGCCCGTCAGTCATCAGGTAACAAGGAGCTTTCCATCCCTTAACATTGCGCGTCGGGATTGCCCATGCAGTGCAGGTCAATTCGCGCTTGCCCGCCAGAAACTCCTGATACACCGGCGTTCCAAAAATGGTAAAGCGTTCGCCCCATTCCTGAATTTTGGCGAATTTCGCCCGCGTCATGGCGCGAGTCAGGAAGAAATCTTCCGGTTGGCGACCCAGGCGCTTCACCATGTCCTTTTTCGCGGAATCGTAATCATAGCCAGGTGAGATCGTATGACCATCCACTTCCATTGAGGAAAAGAACTCGAACATGTTTTCCAATTCCTGGACGTCCGTTTCTTTGTAAACGGTAGTATTGGTCGCCACCTGATAGCCAAGTGCTTTCGCCATGCGGATCGCTTCAACGCATTCCTTGAAAACGCCCTCGCGTTCGACGATTAAATCATGCGTGTACTCCAAACCGTCCACATGAACGTTCCAGTACATCCATTTCGTCGGACGTATCACCGGGCGGCCATCGTTCTTCCCTTTTCGAATCGTTTCAGCGTCCTTCTCCGTAATCAGCTTCTCCGCGAGCAGTTTTTGCAGAGTGGCCTCCGAACCGGCCGAGTAGGTCGCAGCCAGATAATCGCGCATTTTTTTCCGCATGAACATGCCGTTCGTGCAGACATAAACGATTCGACCCTGCTCAAGGATTCCGGCGATTAATTCCTCGATTTTCGGATAAATCAATGGCTCTCCGCCGCAAATTGAAACCATTGGCGCTTCGCATTCGACGGCAGATTGCAGACAATCCTCCAGCGACATCATGTCTTTGAGACTGGTGGAATACTCGCGGATACGACCGCACCCAGTACAGGTTAAATTGCAGGTGTGCAACGGCTCAAGCTGCAGAACGAGCGCGAACTTGGGAGTTCGGGCAACTTTGTGCTTGATAATGTGCCGTGCAATCTTGGCGGTCAGCGCAAGAGGAAAACGCATACTATATTTTAATTAAGGTTGAACACTCCCGGAAGCGGGAGTCGATTCGATATGAGAGGCGAGAAGGCGGGTCGAACCGGTCTGGGCCTCGCCAAAAACGCCAGGAAGCAAAAACGTAGCCGGAGAAACACCGCGAGAAGCATTGATCCCGCTGCAGCCAGCGAGCATAATAGCCAGAGCGGCGAAAGCCGCCCATTTGACCATTATGATTTTCGATTTCACACATGGAGTATAGTTGCAGTCGCTTTCTTAGCAATGATTAATTCTGGAAAATCCGGTAGGCTGAAGAAGGCAATAGGGTCAATTTGGCCCACATTTTGCATTGTTTTTGGCCTATTTTCCATTACTTCGCTCGCTAGAGCCGCGAGCGAAGAAGCCAAACCAGCCGAAAACCCGCCAGGCGTTCTCGAGGCGCGCTTCAATGAGACAAGAAAGGTCTTTGAATCGGGACGCACCAATTTTGATGCCGCCTGCCAGTTCGCCCGCGCCGCGTTCGAGTGGGGCGACGTTGTTATTGATCGCGACCGGGCCGCAGTTGCCGAGCCGGGAATTGATGCCGCTCGAACTGCCGTGGCGCTAAAACCAGCGCGAGCCGAAGGTCACTATTATCTCGGTTTGAACCTGGGACAACTGGCGCGCACGAAATCGTTGGGCGCATTGCGCATCGTCAAAGAAATGGAGCAGGAATTCAAAAAATCGATCGAAATCGACCCACAGTTCGACTTTTCGGGTGCCTATCGGTCACTGGGAATGCTTTACGCGGAAGCTCCTGGATGGCCCGCAAGCATCGGCAACCGTGCCAAAGGACGCGATACACTTCAAAAAGCCGTCGATCTGCATCCCGAGTTTCCCGATAATCAGATTAGCCTCGCCGAAGCATGCCTTAAGGCCGGCAGTCGAAGACAACTCGAAACAAAATTGCCCGGTATGCAGAAACAAATCGAGGCGGCCCGAAAGCTATTTACCGGAAGCGAATGGAGCGCAAGCTGGATTGATTGGGATAAACGCTGGCAGGAGGTAAAACAGGCCATCCAACATTCCGATTAACTTCCGGAGCTGCAATCCAGCCCCAATCGGATTTGATTAGAAGTGCCGGTCAATTGTTCGCAGTCCGGAGCGCGTATAGGGTTCTGCGAACCGCAGCAAGTTCCGCAGCGATTAGAATGTGGAAGTATTCCGACCCGTCCGTCCGGCAAAAAAGTCGGCAGGCACTTCAAATCATACTCACCCGCATCACAACGCTTGAACGTGCCCAACTCCTTTCATATGCTCGGATTGACCGATGACCAAGAATTCACCAGTTTCGAGAAGCGGCCGCTTTGGAAGCGGTCCCGGCGCGGACGTCGCCCAATTTACGGAATCCATCTCCTTTGACTGGCGACTTTGGCGTCAGGATATCATCGGCTCAATCGCCCACGCGACGATGCTCGAGAAAATTGGAATTCTATCCGAGTCCGAACTGAGTGAAATCACACAGTCGCTGGAACAAATCGGTCAGGAAATTGAAGACGGAAAGTTCGCGTGGAAGCCCGAGCTGGAAGATGTTCATATGAACATCGAATCAGCGCTGACTGCACGGACGAAAGCCGGGGCAAAACTTCACACCGGGCGTTCCCGCAACGATCAGGTGGCCCTGGATTTGCGGATGTGGGTGCGGGATGAAATCCTCGAATTGCATCAGGAAATCCGGCTATTGCAACGCGCGCTCGTTTCCTTCGGCCGAAAGAATGTTAAAGCCGTAATTCCCGGTTACACCCATTTGCAGCGGGCACAGCCGGTTTATTTCGCACATCACCTGCTTGCTTACGTCGAAATGCTCGACCGCGATTACGATCGTTTCGCCGATTCCTTTCAGCGGGTCAATGTTTGCCCACTCGGCAGCGGCGCGATCGCTGGATCAACCCTTCCCTTGGATCGCGAGTTTGTCGCGGCATTCCTCGGATTCGTCGATGCCGGCGACAAACCAGTCGTGACTGCAAACTCCATGGACGCGGTGAGCGACCGCGATTTCGTCATCGAATTCAGCTCAGCCGCGGCCCTTCTGGCCGTGCATCTCTCCCGGCTCGCGGAGGACATGATCTTGTGGGCCAGCTCAGAGTTTAATTTCATCAAAATTGGCGATGCCTACACCACCGGCTCGTCTTTAATGCCGCAGAAAAAAAATCCCGACGTGGCGGAGTTAACCCGGGGGAAAAGCGGTCGCGTGATTGGTAATCTGGTTTCTCTCCTGGTCCTCTTGAAAGGATTACCTATGACCTACAATCGCGATTTGCAGGAAGACAAAGAACGGTTGTTCGACACCGCCGATACCGTCCGCGCCTGCACCCGGCTAATGGCCGGCATGATTGGAGCAACCTCAGTCAACCTGGACCATTGTGCTCGCGCCGCCGGAGACCCAACGTTGCTTGCAACCGATCTCGCGGATTACCTGGTCAAAAAAGGAGTGGCATTCCGGCAGGCACACCATTCTGTCGGCAGTCTGGTCGCCCTGGCCGAAGCCAGGAAAAAAACACTTTCCCAGTTAACCGTGGCGGAATATCGAAGCATCGACGCTCATTTTGCGGCGGATGTTAAAGGACTCTTCGATCTCAACAAAGCCTTTGCCGCCCGCAACTCGACCGGCGCACCCGGCACGGCGGAAGTTAAGAAGCAATTGATGCGTTGGGAAAAATCTCTTCGCGTTGAGTCCGAAGCCTAGTTGTGGCAGCCCCGGCCGTAACTCCAAAGGTTCGGCACTACCTGCTGACCGCGCTTCTCAAGGAGGTCTCGCGCTCGTTTTATTTGACGCTCCGCATCCTTCCCGGCGGCGTTAGATCGCAAATTGGCCTCGCATATCTTC
>JAQGOX010000867.1 GCA_028293365.1 Verrucomicrobiales bacterium
CCCCAATTTGTGTTTTGATCAGTGCAATCGCTATTGCGCTGTTCGCTGTCCTCTCTTATCAAAACGCTCCGACCAAAAGAACTGCAACTTCATTGAAACCATCGTCCACGGACCAATCATGAGAGCACTCCTTAATCTCTTCTGCCGACTTTGTTTCCGCCTCACCGGCCATAACACCGGGGTTTTGAATACACCAGGGCCGGTGCTGCTCGTGCCGAATCACGTTTCCTGGCTCGACTGGCTTTTTCTGGTGCTTTTTCTCGATGACAACTGGCGATTTGTGACTTCGAGCGTCACGGCGCAGACAAGTTGGGTGCATCGAAAGCTAATGCTGAATAAGCATTGTTTTCCCATCGATACCAATTCGCCATACGCGGTTAAACGCATGGCTGAATATCTTCAATCCGGTGGCAAGCTGGTGCTCTTTGCAGAGGGACGGCTTTCACGCACCGGATGTCTGATGAAGCTCTTTGAGGGGACCGGCTTCCTGCTGTTCAAGACGCACTCGAAGGTCATCACCGCCTACCTGCGGGGAGCGCGGCGATTGCCATTTTCTCCGAATCGCGAAACGAAAATGATGTTTCCCCGGGTGTCGGTTCATTTTAGCGAGGTTTTCACACCGCCGCACCGCGACTTTGAAAGCACGTTGCAGGCACGGTCGTTTTTTACGAGCTGGCTCCGCGATCGCATGGTTCAACAACAATTTGAAACGGAGATGCAATTTGGTCCCGTGAATGTGTTCGATGCCATTTCGGAAACCGCAGCCCATTATCCGAAACATATCGTTCTCGAAGATGCGACCGCGCAGGAAGTTAATTATCGCAAATTAATGGTCGGCGCCGATTTGATGGGTCAGAAGTTGGCAAAACGTTTTGGTGCAACGACGACTCACGTAGGGGTTCTGCTGCCGAATGTGAACGCGATGGTGGTGGTCTTGCTGGCGTTGTGGCGCACGTCGCGAGTTCCCTCAGTGCTCAACTTTTCAACCGGTCCAGTCGTGATGCTTGCATGTGCGCAATTGGCGGGGCTGAAGCAAATCATCACCTCGCGCCTCTTCCTGCAAAAAGCAAAGTTGAATATCGACTCGCTGACGAACGCGGGCATCGAGTTTATTTATCTCGAAGATATTCGGACCGAGATCTCGAGTGGAGAGAAGATCAAGGCGATGATCAGTCATACGCTGCTTCCGGCTTCATTCGCAACGAGGACCCCGACTGATCAAACCGCGGTGATTTTATTCACCAGTGGCTCGGAAGGAGTTCCCAAGGGAGTTGAACTGACACATCGCAATATCCTCGCAAACATTCGGCAAATGCTGTCGGTGACTGATCTCGATGATAAGGACCGGATTTTTAATTGCCTGCCGATGTTCCACAGTTTTGGGCTGACGGTGGGCACGTTATTGCCGCTGGTGCGTGGAATGTATGTGTTTGTTTATCCGTCCCCATTGCACTACCGGGTTGTCCCGGTCGCGCTTTACGAGCGGGACTGCTCGGTTTTTCTAAGCACGAATACCTTTTTGAATGGTTACGCCCGCAAAGCGCATCCCTACGATTTTCGCAGCATGCGTTACTTGTTTGCCGCTGCGGAAAAATTGCAGGAAACCACGGCGACCACATGGGCGCAGAAATATGGAGTGCGTGTGTTGGAAGGGTATGGAGCGACCGAATGCGCACCGTGCGTCAGTGTTAATACACCGCTGACTCCACGATATGGATCAGTCGGCAGGATTATGCCTGGGATGGAATATCGCCTGGAGACGATCGAAGGAGTGGACGAAGGCGGCCGGTTGTTTGTGAAGGGGCCGAATGTCATGAAGGGATATTTGAATGCGGATGCCAACGCAAAATTTCTCGCGCTCGACGGTTGGTACGATACCGGCGATATCGTGAGCGTCGATCCGGACGGTTACTTCCACATCCGCGGCCGCCTGAAGCGCTTCGCCAAGGTGAGCGGCGAAATGGTTAGCCTCACTGCCGTGGAGGACGCACTGGCTGGTGCGTTCCCGCAATTTGGTTTGCGTTGCCAGACTGCGATCATTACCCGCCACGATGACGATAAAGGAGAAGCACTCATTGCAGTTAGCAACGAGCCGAAATTAACGCTCGATAACATACGTCAAGCGATTAAAGCGAAAGGTCTATCGAACCTTTGCGTGCCGCGCGAAATTAAATATGTCCGCGAAATTCCAAAACTGGGCACAGGAAAAGTCAACCATCGAGAGTTAACAAGGATGATTACTGAGGAGGCGGCGAAGGCATAGGCTTGGAAGTCGGCAGCGTACCGCATTCGATGCTGCACCGACGTGAAGAAGGCAGAGTGTCGTCACCTCCACTACTACGAATTGAAGAATGGAAACCGCGCGAGAGGAATCTCTGAAAATACGTATTCATGGCGCTCCCGGCCTTCCGGTCCTCATTTACTTCCCGGGGTTGCATGGCGATTGGACCCTTGTGGCCAGTTTTCGGAAACAGCCTGAAGGCAAAGTCAGATTCGTTGAATTGACCTATCCACGAACAACGGTTTGGACACTTTGCGATTATGCGCGCGAGGTCTTAAGACTCCTTGAAGTGAATGGGATTAGTTCGGGTTGGTTGCTTGGCGAGTCGTTCGGTTCGCAGGTTGTTTGGGCCGTGATGAACAGTCTGACAAACATTTCAAATACACAGTCATTTACTCCACTCGGAATCGTCCTGGCAGGCGGGTTCATCACCCATCCCAGAAAGTGGGCCGTCCGGCTGGCATGGCACATCCTGGCGAACACACCCAAAAAATTACTAAAGGGATCGTTTTGGATCTATCGAATGTACGGACGCATTCGGTATAAGCATGCGCGGGAAAGCCTGGCGGCAATTAACGATTTTCTGGCGAGACGGAATGAGCCCGATCGCCAGGCAATCCTGCATCGATTGGACCTGATTGAGCAGGCGGACTTTCAGTCTCTGGCCAGGGCCATTTCCGTGCCGGTCTTTTATCTGAGCGGGTTTGTAGATCCGATCGTCCCGTGGGCGTCCGTCGGTCCACAGCTAAAACGGAACTGTCCAACATTTAAAAAGCGAAAAATAATTTGGCGCGCGGATCATACGGTTCTGGGTAGCGCGGCAAAGGAATCGGCGCGAGTCATATTCGGATGGATGCTGGAAACGAATTAAGGAAACTCATCCTTTACTAGGTGGAAATTGCTCCCGTGCCCATCTCTCTGGCTTCAAGCCGAGAGTCGTTACAAATCCTCCCCCTCTCCTCCATGCGGAATGGAGGAGAGGGCCGGGGAGAGGAGGCGCGCATGCTGCTCGTGTTGGGCGACGTGACTGATAACCGATTCAAGCTTCAAGATCGCAAGCGCAAGATAGCTCAAGAACTTCAATCCGTTGACCGCAGGTAATCGAATTGAACGGTTGCGAAACGAATATAAATTTTTTTTCCGTTATCGATGAGCAACCAATAATTAGCAGAACTCAGGTCGACAGACAAAGGTCCGATCAAATCTCCGCGTGCTCCGCGCGTCCGGGTGAAACTACTCCCTGTTCGAGTTCCGATTCTTCTGGCCGCAGCTTTCTGGCGCCGCGCGCGTTTGGGTTATGATCATGCACGATAATTCACGATCAATAAGGTACGCCGAGCTTGATCATTTACCCGTTGCCCGGGTGCTCAAAATATTAGCTTATTAGTTGACATTTTATCGGCGAAGTGTTTCTAATCATAGGGTCCTATTGGAGGTGGGGAGGACCGGTAGTCTCAACTGATTTTCTCTTTGAATGAGCATGTTTTCACGCCGCAAATTTTTGTGGACCTTGGGTGGAACCCTTGAGGTAGCGACTTTCTCCGTCCTGGCGGTCGCACCGCGGGACTTTTGGTCGCGGGAGGTTTCTTTCCGCGCGTTCGAGGCATCCGTTGGGAATCATTTCGTAGTCGGGTCCTCATCTTTCGAAGGTGCATTTCTGAGTTTGGAACTTGTTCGCGCCCAGGAAAAGGTTCGGAGAATCAGGCCCCGGCTCCATTCGGAATCCGAGATCGCTGGTTACGAACGGTTTTCGCTGATTTTCCGGGGACCGCTCGAGACGCCGTTGGAACAGGGCCTCTATCGCTTCAAAAACGGACGG
>JAQGOX010000870.1 GCA_028293365.1 Verrucomicrobiales bacterium
CCATCACCACGCATTCTGACAGCAGTCAGGAGTCGGCGGCTTTTACTCCAGATTTGGAGCTGACCGTAGTGATGCCATGTCTCAATGAAGCTGAAACGCTTGAAATCTGCGTGCGCAAGGCTCTGGATTCCCTTAAGCGTGGCAATATCCATGGCGAAGTAATTGTAGCCGACAATGGAAGCACTGATGGATCTCAGGACATTGCCAGAAGGGCCGGCGCCCGGGTTGTTCCGGTTGCCAGTAAAGGTTACGGAAGCGCCCTTCTCGGAGGCATCCACGCCGCTCGCGGTAAATATGTCATTATGGGCGATGCGGATGACAGTTACGATTTTACCAATCTGATGCCGTTCGTGCTCAAGCTTCGGGAAGGCTTCGACCTTGTGATGGGAAACCGGTTTCGGGGCGGGATCAAACCCGGTGCAATGCCACCGTTGCACAAGTATTTGGGGAATCCGGTTTTAACTGGGATTGGGCGTCTTCTTTTTCATAGTCCCGCTGGAGATTTTCACTGCGGCTTGCGCGGATTCAGCAAGGTCGCCGCCGAGAGGATGGATTTGCAGTCCACAGGCATGGAATTTGCCAGTGAAATGGTCGTAAAATCGACTCTTCTGGGCCTGCGGATCGCGGAAGTCCCCACGATTTTGTCGCCCGACGGGCGAAGTCGCCCGCCTCATCTGCGAAGCTGGCGGGACGGCTGGCGGCATCTCCGTTTCATGCTGCTCTACAGTCCCCGCTGGCTGTTTTTGATTCCGGGTACACTCATGTTTTTCGCCGGGATTTCCGCGATGCTTTGGCTGCTTCCGGCGCCGCGAAACATCGACGGAATAACGTTGGATGTTCATACATTGCTCTACGCAGCCTTGCTCGCGCTGATTGGTTTTCAAACCGTCATTTTTGCCGTCTTTACCAAAGTTTTTGGAATTACAGAAGGGCTTCTGCCCCCAGATCCGCGAGTCAGCCGCCTTTTCAAGGTGGTTAGCCTGGAGTCGGGATTAATTGCGGGTGGCGCTTTGATCCTGTTCGGCCTTGGAGGTTCGTTTTATGCTGTCAATGTTTGGCGCAACGTTTCTTTCGGCGCGCTCGACCCGAGCAAGACATTCCGCATGATTATTCCGGCGATTTTTTCATTAATGCTTGGGTGCCAGGTTATTCTCTCCAGTTTCTTCCTGAGTGTGCTTGGTCTGCGCCGTCGCGGCGCCAAACCTTTATGAAATTCGCTGACCGCGTTTTGCAAAACTGGCGAATTCGGAAAGCCCGCCCATTTATTCCGAATAATGCCAGAGTCCTCGATATTGGATGCGGAGATGGTGCATTGTTCAAAGCGCTCGACGGCCAACTCCAGGAAGGGGTGGGGATTGACCCTGAACTGGCCCGGTCGGAGCAGACAGCCCGATATCAACTGATCGCGGGCTACTTCCCTCAGGACCTTCCGAGCGCAAAGCCTTTTGATTCGATCACTATGCTGGCCGTGTTGGAGCACATCCCCCAGAATCTGCAAAAACAGTGGGCCTCCGATTGCGCCCGTTGCCTGAAACCCGGCGGCCACCTGATCATTACCGTGCCTTCGCCACAAGTGGACGCAATTCTCGATGTTCTTACCAGACTCAAGATTATCGACGGAATGTCACTCGAACAACACTACGGCTTCGAGGCAAAACAAACCCCGAATATTTTTCAGCCTGAACTCAAACTGATCAAAGCAGCGACATTTCAGTTGGGCTTGAATAATTTGTTCGTCTTTCAAAAAGTTTGACGATCCTCCGCTCACTTTCCCACTTATAACTCTCGCCACAATTTGAAACATCTATGGCATCAAAACCAATCTTCATAGTTCTGGTTCTGGTTTTATTGGTGCTCGGCGGAGTGATCGTTTGGCAGCAGCAGACTCTTTCGCATTTGCAGTCGGAGATGGGAACTCTCCGAGAGCAGGTCAGCCGGGCGGAATCGGTGCGAGCGGAAGACCAGCGCCTCATTTCTCAGAGCAAAACGGATGACGACGGAGCGAAGGGAGATCGAACCGAGTTAATGAGGCTTCGAGCTCAGGTGGCAAGGTTAAAACAACTTGAACGCGAAAATGCTCAGGCAAAACCGGTGCAACCTCGTCGGTCGGCTTCGGCAATCCAGGAGCCGCCTATAACTGAGCCCGTTCAACAAGTGGTTGCGGCGCCGGGTGAAGGCGCCGGCGCACCGCCCGCCTCAGTTAATTTCGGTGTAGTTGAATTTAGCGAAGGCATCCCCACACGGCTCGACCTGGGCTCTGGCAGGCAGTGCGTCGTTACCACCACCACCTTGCCAGATGGCAATCTGCAATTACAGTTCACCGCCGTGTCAAATGCAGCCGAAGACACACCCACGCAGGTTACGCAGACTGTAACAGTAACTCCGGGTGCACAGTTATTTTCATCAATGAATGGGATCCAGATTGCTTTGAAGCCAGTTGTAAAGGCTCCGTAATCCTCTGGTGGATTTAATTAAACGGTCAGATCGCTCCCCTGGATGAATGCGGAGGAAATCGAAAGCTTTGCCGCTCGTCCCGCTTCGCCCGAATAGTGTCGTCTGACAATTTCCGCGATTCCTCGCGAATGCAGGTAAGCTGCTCCAGTCTACCTTTTGCAACCTGCAACTGCAGGGCCACGATTTCCAATCGGTCTTTTTCGATCGCCTCATCGATTGCCTGAACAGTCAAATCTTCCTGCATTTCCACCATTGAATTCTCCTTTCGGTTCCTGAAACTCAAAATTTTGTCGTCTTACTCATTTATACGAATAACGGGGGGCAAATATTTCAAACAATCGGAATTTTATTCGCGATTGTGGGACAGCCCACCGGCTGGCCCGCATTTAAAGTTGGCAGAGGTGCTGAGATCGGTTCATCGGGTCAGATCACTGCACGGAACTTTTATCCACGATTCCTCATCCGTGAAGCGCGTCAGTACGCAGCTATCATCCAATTGGTGAGATTTGCAATAATCGAGTGCGTGGATCGCTGTTCCGAAATCAACTGCCTGCATGAAATCCGAGGTCCAGCCGTCCAGTCCAAGGACGTCGCCGCTGGAGATATTTTGAATTACAATTTGCATCGTGATATGATTTCGTTTGGCACCCCCACAATGCCAATGTTGAATATTCCATACTACATTCGCTGGTATTGTCGCGCTACCGACTTTTTTTAAGAATAATTTTGAACGGCGAAAAGTT
>JAQGOX010000896.1 GCA_028293365.1 Verrucomicrobiales bacterium
TTGCGGCGAGTGTAATCGGGCGGCCCAGGCGTTCTGAGAGCTCGTGCAGCCACGTGCGCGCATTGATCTGGTAGAGCAGCGGAAAGTTCACTTATTCCAATGCGCTTTCAAGCTGATACTAATTCGCTGGTCTTTTGGCCCTCTGGCTTCGTTGCGCATTCGTTGCAGATCGCTGTGGATATGGGCATCATGCGCGTCTCGCCAGTGGGTCAAAATCCAGCGCGCCTTACCTCATCTTGAACGCGCATTGGAATAACACGATGAATCGCCATTGCGAGCTGAACAACACAGCGCGCGAAAACCCAAACGGAACGCGGGCTTACAACCCGCAGCAAGCCACTCCGGTATTACGTGAAAGTATTAACTCTCGATCGCTGCATCCCCCGGCGTTCTGCATTGAGTTTCTCCGCATCGAGCCGGAATTTTTCAAATGACTCCCACGCGCTCCTCCACCTGGAAATGGACCGTGTGCGGACTCTTCCTCCTCGCTTCGGCGATCAATTACATGGATCGCCAGACCCTCGCCAACGCTTCCGTCCGCATCAGCACTGAATTTCACCTGAACCAGGAGCAGTACGGGAATCTCGAACTCGGCTTCGGCTGGGCCTTCGCTGCAGGCTCCATTGTCTTCGGATTAATCGCCGATCGGTTCCCGGTGCGCATCGTTTATCCGACTGCACTGTTTTTGTGGTCGATGGCGGGTTTTCTCACGGGGCTGGCGCACAATTACAAAGAGTTAATGATTTGCCGGACGCTTCTTGGTTTGTTCGAAGCCGGTCATTGGCCCTGTGCGGTCAAAGCGATTCAAGGATTGCTCGAGCCGAAAGATCGAGCCATGGGTAATAGCGTACTGCAAAGCGGGACCTCCGTCGGCGCCGTAATCACCCCGCTCATCCTCGCCTTGCTTCTTACGCCGGAAATTTCAAGCTGGCGATTCGCCTTTCAGGCCGTTGGCTGCGCCGGTCTCTTGTGGATTGGCCTTTGGTTCACCTTGGTCAAGCGCGGCGATTTGAGTGAAGACAAAGCTCAGGCTCGTGATTCAAACGTCCTTACAGCCCTCAAAGAAATTCTTTCGAACCGGCGGATGTGGATCGTGATTATCGTCATCGCTCTCATCAACACGAACTGGCAAATAATCCGGGCGTGGCTTCCCAGAATATTGATCCAGGGGCGCGGTTATTCCGAGTCTCAAGCCCTTTACTTCAACTCGCTTTTTTATATCGCCACGGACGTCGGCTGTATTGGTGCGGGCGCGCTCACCCTCTGGTGGCATAAGCGTGGCGCTTCCGTGGACACTTCCCGCCGGCTCGCATTTTTGAGCTGCGCTCTATTGAGCGCCTTGTCTCTCGGGGCTGCCTGGATGCCAAAAGGTCCGTTGCTGCTGACGTTTCTCCTATTGATCGGCGCGGGTGCCCTCGGAGTATTTCCCATTTACCACGCCTTCACCCAGGATATCTCCCGGCACCATCAGGGAAAAGTCACCGGTATCGCCGGCGTCGCCGCCTGGGCATTATCTCCCGCACATACTTATTTTGGCCGGTTGGTGGATCGCACTGGCTCCTTCGATCTCGGTTTCGCCCTGGTTGGAATCCTGCCCTTGATCGCATTCACCGTGCTTTGGCTTTCGTGGCCGCCAACTTCTTCGAATTCCGCCCACGAAGAAATTGTCCAACATTGACCATGACCCTCAATATGAACCGCCGCCAGTTCATCATCTCCACTGGAGCCGCTGGGATCTCCGGCATTTTGATTGCCTGCCAATCGCCTGCTGGCAAAACTGCCGCACGCAACCCGCGACGCAAAAAAATCGCACTGATCGGCACCGTGGTGCGAAAGCATTCCCACGCGCAGCATTTCATTGATCGGTTCCTGGAAGGCTACGGCTGGGCCGGCCAATGGTGGCATCCTTCAATCGACCTGGTTTCTCTTTATATCGATCAGTTTCCCAAAGAGGATCTAGCCCGCGAACGCTCGAAGCGTTTCAACGTGCCTCTTTTTCCGTCGATCGAAGAAGCGCTCGCGGTTGGAAAGTCTGGATTGAACGTTGATGGCGTGATCATCATCGGCGAACACGGGGACTATAAGAAGAATCACCTCGGTCAGACTCTTTATCCCCGCTACGATTGGTTCAAAAAAGTCGTGGGCGTTTTCGAATCTGCCGGACGAAGCGTCCCGGTATTCAACGATAAACATCTGTCCACAAGCTGGCCGGAGTGCGCCGAAATGGTCGCGGACTCAAAACGCCTCCAGTTCCCATTCCTCGCAGGGTCATCGTTACCGGTTACGCGAAGACTCCCAGCCATCGATTTCCCTTGGGGCACCGGCCTGAAAGAAAGCCTCTCCATTTGTTATGGTGGCGTCGATTCCTATGACTTTCATGGCCTCGAAACCGCTCAATGCATGTCCGAACGCCGCGGCGGCGGAGAAACCGGAGTAAGGTCCATCCAGGCCTTCCAGGGGGATTCCATGTGGACGAAACTCTTTGAGAGCCCGGAACGAAAACGGCTCTTTCTAGCGGCACTATCTCGAAGCCACAGCGCCGCTCCGGCGGACGGCTTCACGATTCCAACACCAAGCGAGGCCTGGGCACGAAAAGTGAGTCCCAAAGCCGTCGGCTACTTCATCGAACACCTGGACGGACTGAAAACCACTACTCTCACTTGCAACGGCCTGGTTCAGGACTTTACCTACGCAGGACTGACCGTTGCGGACCAAATAATTTCCTGCCAAATGCAACTCCCCATGCCCACAGTCGTCTCAACCAACGCTGATTTTTTCAATCCCCTCGTTCACCACATCGAACAAATGGTAAATACCGGTTGCGCTCCCTATCCAATCGAACGAACCCTGTTAACCTCCGGGATGACCCTCTTTTCTGTTCAATCATTAAAAGGTGAGTTCAAAAAGATCGAAACTTCTGAACTCAAGGTTGCTTACCACGCGCCCAAAGCCTCTCAATTCTGGAACGTATGATCCCATCACCTTTGAAAAAGATCGCGTTTATCTGCGAGGAGTTTGCGATGGGCACAACCGCGCAGCAACTGCTCGATCGCTTTCTGCTGGGTTACCCGCGCGAAGGCGGGTTCCACCATCTGACCGATTGTAAATTCGGAATCCTCCTGGAGACCGCCTCGACGCTGATTCAAGAAAGAAAAGCTAACTTCGGACTTCATCAATTCGCAAATCTCGAAGAAGCCCTGACAAACTCCGATGGAGTCGTGGTTACCTGGAAAGGGAAAGGCATCGAGCCAAAACCCGGTCGTCTCGATCAGATACTTGAGAAGACACCTGCAAACACTCGCATCTTCGTGGACGGAAATCTTGCGCAAACCGCCGCTGAGGCCACGCAACTTTTCGAGCGCGCAGAGAAATCAAATGTTTTATTAACTTCCGGCGCCAGCATGGCTGTCTCCCTTCAACTTCCTGAGATCAAAAAACCAACCACCGGCCGCATTAAAGAGATAGTAATTGTCACTCATGGGAAACGCGGCGAAGCTGAGATGGATGCGATCCAGGGCCTATTACAGTTCTCGAATTTTCAACTCGCGACTTTGAAACAGCTTCAAGGTGATCAAGTCTGGAAAGCTGCGGACGCTCGCAACTGGTCTGGCAAGCTTGCCGCATCCGCGCTCTCCCGCTCAAATACAATGCAGGGCGGAGCACTCATAGACGGTCGCACTCAGGATATCTTTGGCCTGGGCCTGCTTCCGAATCTCGCCAAAAAACCCCGGGCAATCGTCATGGAGGATAAATCCGGAATGCGCGCAACTATCCTCGTTCTAGACGGCGCGATTGAAGATACCACCCTCGCTTTCTCCGACGCAACTGGAGCCATTTTATCGACACAACTCTACCGTCCCCCGGCGCCCAACCGTGAGGAATTCAGCCGTATGGCCGCCGCAGTCGAAGATTTTTTCCGTTTGGGAATCCCTATCCTCACCATGGATCAAAGTCAGGTGGTAGCCGATTTCATGGAGCGCTTTCGCGCCTTTGGCTCATATTGGCGGTGAAGAATTTCACGGAATCTGCATCCAACTGAATCCTCTTATTGAGGCGCGGATCCAAGCTACCGCTTCCGAAACCATCTCAAAGGTTTTGTGCTGCTGGAACGCTCGACCAGGCTCTTTGCCTCCAGGTCAAGCTGCACTGTCTTAGTCCACCATTCCGCTTTCGATCCGCCGGGAAATAAATTGCCAGGTAGATGGCGAACGATGGTCGCAAACATTTCCGCCTGCGTGATACCCGGAGGAGATTTTGGAAGGATTTTCAGAAGGGCGGTCTTTGTCGCGATGTACTTTTCCGCATCCACCGCATGGGTGTATCCGGGCACATTCACATTCTCAACCACCACTTTACGTTGGTCATTGGAATTTTTCATCGGGATGTGCTCTCAGTTATTGCAGATTCGCAGTTTGACATCGACAGGAAAAATCACAGGCGAAAAAAAAGCGTGCCTTTCGCTGTTTGCCTGCAGTTTAGGTTTGCCCTGCTTCACTATGGATTAGTCCGTTTGAGTCTTGGGTTCTACGATCAGGGATTGGATTCAGAATGAGAACGGGGCTGACTTTGCAATGTAGAATCGGTGAGATTTCAAATCTTCCCTCCACCCGCAACTTGAAGAGCGGCGCCGCTACGGCTGGTTTTGAAAGCGAGCGCCAGCCATAAACCTGCGCAGACGAGCAACGCCAGAGGCAAAATTAGCACCGCCTTTTGCAGGCTTCCCCAGGAATCCGATAATCTGCCGACAATTTCAGGTGACCACATATCGCCAAACAGATGAATCATGAAGATCGAGGCTGCCATTGCGCTCGATCGCAGGTTGACCGGCACTGCCTCGATGATCAAGGTGTTCACCGGACCGGTCGAAAGAAATAAGAGGAACATCGCGAGCGCGAGGCAAACCATTGCCGCCGTCCGATCCGGAACGAGAAACGCTGCGAACGAAGCCGGCACCGCGCCAAGTACCGATAGCCCAAGAACCCAGGCGTACCCCGCGCGATTTCGCTTTTGCCACGCGGTCGCTGCAAAGCCACCGAGCATCGTGCCGAGCAAGCCCGCGACCACGAGCAC
>JAQGOX010000914.1 GCA_028293365.1 Verrucomicrobiales bacterium
ATGCTCGTCTAATGTCGAGATATTCTCGTGCAGCAATGGATGAAGCTGCGCGGCGCCGTGTGTTACATTGGAAAGCGTCAATTTCAACGCCGTTCGGTTTTTCGCGAGTCGATAACTCTCGCGGGCAAATGGATAGGTCGGCAAACTCACCCGCAGGGGAGATTGATTTGCGTAGAGTCCCTTCCAATCGACTGTAAGGCCGCGCACCCAGAGTTGCGCCAGTTTAGCCAGGTTTCCCTCTGCAAACCAGCGTCTGGTCAATTCCAACGTTGCATCATCGTTCGTTAGAAAATCGAACCCTTCGCCGTTACTTGAAACAGTAGCAGCCCAAAAATTGACATGCGTTTTTTCTCCGAGTAGGAACGCCGCTAAAAGGGTATTTAATTCTTCGATTGTGTTGGCGACAAACGCGGCTCGGTCCGCCATCCCCACCCGTCCCACTTGCAGGGTGAACGCCACATCTGCCAATTGAATCGAGCCGGAATGTTCTCGCAGAAAAATGTTAAAATTTTCAACTACCTCGCGTAACCGTTCCTGATTCCGCGCGGAGAAAACGAACAAATATGGCCCGGCGGACCACGCTGGACCCGCTCGCACCGCGACACATTCCTCCAGAATTGCGTGTGTATTCGTTCCTCCAATCCCGAGAGACGTTAATCCTGCCCGTCGCGGGCCGTTTCCATCTGCCCATTTCCGAAGCTGATCCACCACATAAAAGGGTGAGTTATCAAAATCAATCTCCGGATTCGGGCTCTTGTAGTGGAGTGTGGGGGGAAGCTCCCGATGCTTCAGGCTCAAAGCGACTTTAATACATCCTGCCAGACCGGCCACGGTGTCCAGGTGGCCGATGTTTGATTTGACCGACCCGATCCCACAAAACTGTTTTTGCTCCGTTTGTTTCCGATACGCGCTGGTCAGCGCGGCAACTTCCACGGGATCGCCGAGTTTCGTCCCGGTTCCATGGGCTTCGACATAACTGATCGATTCCGGATGGATGCCGGTCGAATTTAAGACCTTCTCGATTACCTCAGATTGGCCTGCAAAGCCCGGGGCATAAAAACCGGCTTTATTCGAACCATCGTTATTGACGCCCACTCCTCGAATCAGCGCATAAATAGAATCACCATCCGCAATCGCTTGAGCCGCCCTCTTCACGACCAAGACCCCCACACCTTCGCCCCCTACTAATCCGTCGGCCGAGGCATCAAAAGTCTTGCAGCGTCCATCGCGCGAAAAATTCATTCCCTCCTGGTAAACGTATCCGATGCGCGACAAAGGCAATAAAGATGCAGCTCCCACAAGAGCGCACTGCGCTTCATCCGAGCGCAGACTCTGAAAAGCTGCGTGCAATCCAACCAGAGACGATGAACAATTGGCATGAACGGAATAGCTTGGCCCGCGCAATCCCAATTGATAGGAAATCATGGTGGCCACCGTCCCTTCCTGCGCCATCAGCCACGCCACATAATTATCTCCTTCATACAAATCACTCCCCGCATCGATCGCGGGCGAGGAATAAAAAGTATTGCTGACCGACATAAAAACCCCAGCGTCCGAAATATCGTCAGGGACGTAACCCGCATCTTCGATCGCTTTCCATGAATGCATCAGCAGCAAACGAAATTGCGGATCCATAAACGCCGCGTTTTTTGCCGGGATATTAAAAAAGTCAGGATCAAACAGATCCTTGCCTTCAATGGTCATTCGCACCGGAACGAAGGCCGGATCACTTACCAAATGTTCCGGAACACCGGCTGCTCGAAGTTCCTCCTTCGAAAAGTAGATGCCACTTTCCACACCAGCCCGCAGGTTGGCCCAAAATGCCTGATGTGTTTCTGCACTGGGAAATTGGCAGGAGATTCCAATAATCGCGAGGGAGTCCTTGAGATATTCCGGTTGGGCCCCCGAACCCTGGACCTCGCTTGGAGAAGCCTCCAGCGGTCTCATACGAGGCCGTGAATCAATTAAAGTCGATCGATTGTTGCTTGCGAGCTCTGAACCGATCGCGCGCACCGTCGAAAGACGGAACAAATCGGTCGCCTTAAAAGGAACGCCGGAAAAACTGCTGATACGCTGAGCCAATATCACGGCAAGCACTGAATCGCCCCCGGCTTCAAAAAATGCATCGGTCGCGCCAAGGTTTTCTACACCCAAAACCTCCCGCCATATTTGAAGAACCCTATTTTCAAGATCCGATGCATCAGGCGAACGTTCAGCCGGTTTTTGAATTTCAATTTTTCGAACCGACAGGTTTTTCCGGTCAATCTTTCCATTTGGCGTCAGCGGTAATTCGACCAATGAAATAAAAAACGCAGGAATCATGTAATCGGGCAGGCGCGCTTTTAATTGCGCCGCCAGGACTCTTTCCAGATTGGAAACGCGAGCCCCCGCTTCACGGGAAGGAACATAATAGCAGATGAGTTGTTTCGAACCTTGATGCTCGCGCACTACGACCACCGCTTTCTCAATGGCAGGCAGGCGATTCAACTGAATTTCGATTTCTTCGACCTCGATACGATGACCTCGAATCTTAACCTGGTGATCAGCCCGTTCGAGGTACTTGATCGTTCCATCGTCTCTCCAACAGACCAGGTCGCCAGTTTTGTAGAGCCGCTCTCCAGGAAACTCCGGCAACTCAATAAACTTCTCCGCAGTCAGCTCCGGTTGATTCAAGTAACCAGACGCGAGTCCATCTCCGGCGATAAACAACTCACCCGAAACTCCCACAGGAGTCGAATTCCCAAATCGATCCAGGATATAAACGCGTGTGTTTGATATCGGCCGGCCGATTCCGATTGGCACATTCGCTTCGATCCGCTGCAGCGTGGACCAAATCGTCGTTTCGGTTGGACCGTACATGTTCCACGCATCCATCCTCGCATCAGTATAACTTCGCGCGAGATCTTCAGG
>JAQGOX010000920.1 GCA_028293365.1 Verrucomicrobiales bacterium
GACTTCAATGAACCGATCGGACAGGATTGTTTTGGAACTGCGCCCGACTGGTAGGCCTTTGTGAGTGCGGTAATCTCGATCGGATCTCCCAATGCTGTCCCCGTTCCATGAGCTTCCAGGAAACCGATTGTAGAAGCCTCTACTCCCCCCTTTTGCAACGCTGAAGCTATCAACTCGGCCTGCGCTGTTGGATTCGGCACGGAATATCCATTACTGCGTCCGCCGTGGTTAATCGCAGTTGAACGAATCACGCCATAAATGCGGTCGCCATCCGTTTCGGCGCGCTCAAGCGATTTAAGCAAAACAGCGCCTACACCTTCCCCAGGCACATAACCATCTCCATCGGCGCCAAAGCTGCGGCACCGCCCGTCAGTCGAAGCCATTTTTAACTGACAAAGCAAAACGTATTTGCTCGGATGCAAGGTCAAATTTACACCGCCTGCAATCGCGACCTGACATTCCCCGGACTGAATGCTCTGGCACGCCAGGTGAATCGCCGTCAATGAGGACGAGCACGCAGTATCAACCGCCATGCTCGGACCCTGAAAATCAAATAGATAAGAAACCCGATTTGCGAGTGACCAATAACCGGACGTTGGCGCGACTGAATTCCCATTTAGTAATTCTTCTGCTCCATAAAGCTGATAGCCCCCCCACATGACACCGACAAAAACCCCCGCCTTTCCGTTCTGCTCCGCCAGTTTGCGTTTCAGTCGCTGGCGCGTGTAACCACTATCCTCCATCGCCGCCCAGACTGTCTCCAGAAATATCCGTTCTTGTGGATCCATCATTTCCGCTTCACGCGGAGATAAATTAAAGAACAGCGGGTCGAACTTATCGTAGTCATCGATAAATCCTCCCCATTTCGCGTAGCAACCTGGATACTGTGAGTGATCCCAACGCACCGACGGGATTTCTTCGATACAATCGCGCCCCGCTTTTAGATTCTCCCAAAATTCTTCAAGGTTCCTCGCCTTCGGATAGCGGCCAGCCATCCCGATGATCGCAATCGCATCGCGGAGCTCTGATTTTGCGGGCAAACTCTCGACGGCCGATCGAATGGAGGCCGATGGCCCAACTAATGTGCGCTTTGAAGGTTGCCGTGTGGCTGTTACATCCCAAATCTCCCCTTCCCCGACTTCGCGAGCAAGATACTCTTCCAAACGCGCTATACTCGGATACTCAAATAAAAGGGTTGGATAAAACTCTCGTCCGCACAGCTTTTCAAGTTGCCGAACCATTTCCAACAAATGAGAAGATTCCAGGCCCGATTCGTAAAATCCTTCGTCGTCGGCAACATCCGAAGCTTCCTTCTTTAATAAAGCCGCGACAATTCCGCGCAATGCTGCCCGAATGCCGTTTCCAGTATTTCCAATCACTTCACCTTCCGGTTCCGAAGTTTCGGAGAACTCGATGCTCGGGTCCGGTCTGGCTTCCTCGTGTGTTAGCCGATGCAACGCGTCCGCTGACCGAATCTTCTTAAATGCGAGTCCTTCCAAACGGGCTAGAAACTTTCCGTTGGAATCAAAAAAATCCAGCCTGTCATCCCGGCTAAAGTCGGCTGCCGCTGTTTTTCGCGAAGCCGGAATGGGAAGAAAAACCCGGCAGCTCCTCCCAAATCGTGCCACTGCCCGAAAACGATCAATATAAATAGGAACGCATGGTTGGTCGGCAAATCGCGCTGCAGCATACGGAGCGAAAGACGATAGTCCGGTCGCCGTATCCAGGAGGCTCGGAAGTATATAAAAATGATCCACCAGACTCGAGGCAACTCGGCTGGCATTAAGCTGCGCATGCACTCCATCTCCGGCGAGCCAGGCAGTGCCGGAGCAGCGCATAAACTCACCATGATGAATGCCGACACTCTGCATGGAGCTATAAATATGCTGTAAGTCCCGCCCTTCCAAATGAGGAGATGGCTCCAATAATTTGGTTTCGAACTCTGTAGTATCAGTATTTAGATGCAATTCAGCGGACGCGTTTTCCTGCCAGGCAGCCTCGACTGCTCTCCCTTTGCTCCATCGCTGACTCTGGGCCGCCACCATCCAATGAGTGCCTAACCTCGACAATCGCAACACAAGCTTTCGGTCGAAATCTTTCGATACCGCGATCGGTTCAATGAAAAGTATTTTTCTAAGTTCCAGTTCCTGCGATTTGAACCCGGCTGCCAGTGCCAACCGATAGATCAAGTCGAGAAAGGTCACCCCGGGCATGATTCGAACTCCATGCACCTGATGATCGCGCACCAGCGGATCGTCGGCACGGATGATCGTACTGAAGGATTTTTCGCGCATCGTGTTGAACTTTATTCTTCTTCCTGAAGAACCAGAAACGGCTCAATCCCGGCCGGTTCAAACGTATTCTCCGCCTTTCCGTCCGCATCAACCCACACGCGCTTCCGTTGAAACGGAGCCGGAGAAAGCGGAACCCGCCACTGATGACAGGCAGGATGTTTCAATGGATCGAAATCCTCGAGGATCAGGTGACAATTCGTGCCACCAAATCCAAATGAGCTGATTGCACCGCGTCGGCGGCCTCCACGCGGACGCCAGGGTTCCAATTTCACGTTCGGATAAAAAGGTGAAGCGGCAAAATCGAAACGGGGATTTGGAGTATCGCAATGGAGAGTGGGCGGCAATTCCCCATGCTGCAACGCCAGCGTAACTTTGATAAAGCTCGCGATTCCAGCGGCACTGTGCAAGTGGCCGATATTGGTCTTGGCGCTACCCAACGCACAAAATTGCTTTTCCCCAGTATGCTTTCGAAAAACCTCAGTCAGCGCTTTCAACTCGATCGGGTCTCCGATCATCGTTCCGGTTCCGTGCGTTTCTATGTAGGAAATACTCCCCGGTTCCGCTTCGGCGCAGGCAAGTGCACGCGCAATCACATCCTGCTGGGCATCCAGACTCGGTGTGGTGATTCCCATTGTGCATCCATCGTTATTGATCGCGGAACCTGATATTACCGCTCTAATCTGATCACCGTCTTTTAACGCTACGGACAAAGGCTTCAGCAGGACGATTCCGCAACCCTCTCCGGGAACGTAACCATTCGCTCTGACATCGAACGTGTGGCATTGACCATCCGGTGACAATGCCTTCGCTTGCGTCAGTAACAAATAAACCTTCTCGTTCAGCAGCAAATCAACGCCACCGGCCATTGCAATCTCGCTCTCACCGGACCAAATGCTTTGACAGGCCAGATGCACACTCGTGAGCGAGGAAGAACAGGCTGAATCGATTACCAGGTTCGGACCTCGAAAATCAAAAAACTGCGAAACATGCGCGGCGATAAAATTCTGCCCAATTCCGGAAATGGTATGTTTCCGAAACTCGCGAATCAGATTTGTATAATCACTACTGCGGCTTCCCGCAAACACCCCCACTCTTCTTCCGCGCAACTCTTTTTCGCCGTAACCCGCATTGCGGATGCACTGAACGCTTACCTCGAGAAACAATCTCGCAAGCGGGTCCATGTGTTCGGCTTCCTCGTCAGATATGCCAAAATAAGCCGGATCGAACATATCGATCGCATTTAGGAAGCCGCCCCATTTGCTGATGGACGTACCCGGCAGAGGGTCTGAATTATAAAAACGATCACTTGACCATCGTTCATTCGAAACTTCGCGGACGCAATTAACTCCCTGACGCAAGTTATGCCAAAACGACTCAACATCTTCGGCAAGCGGAAAACGGCACCCCATTCCGATCACGGCAATCGGTTCCCGGCTTGCCAACGACCGCTTTCCGGATGGTTGTACGTCCACTACCGGCACTCGGCTCGGAACAAATTTGGAATTCCTTTCTAGGTGCTCCGTAAGCGCCGCAATATTTCGGTATTCGAGCAGAAGTGAAGGATCTACGGGTTTACCCACCACCTTGTCGAGTTTCCTCGTAATCTCAGCGAGTAGTATCGAATCAACACCCAACTCCGCAAATGGGACCGTCGGATCCAAATCAGCGATTGGAATTTTCAATCCGCTTGAAAATGCATCGGCCACTTTTTCGCGAAGCGATCCACCGAGACCTTCCGCCTGAATACGCGGTGGAACTGATCGATTCAAGAGCAATTGAGACGCCGAAAAATTCTCATGGATGGAGGCCGGAAAGATATTCCCCGGTTCGTGAAGAGATAGGATTCGTTCCAGGCTATTGAGACCTTCTGGAATCGATATCGGTGAAAGGCCAGCCTCAAGATATTTTGGGTGATTAACTCCGCGCCCCATCCCAACCCCCTCCCATAACGGCCAATTCACCGATCGAAATCGGGTCCGTCCGCGCAATTGTTGCCGGGAAGCGAAGAAATCCATAAAGGAATTAGCAACGGCGTAATCGCTATAACCAACCGCCAATTTCGTAACAATTGCGCTGATGGATGAAAACAGAATAAAGAATTCCAAGGCATCGGCTTCAAACTGTTGCGCTATTACCTGCGTGCCCTCTACTTTAGGAGAAAGAATCCTTGCGAACTCGACTGGGTCTTTATGGATGAACGCCGCAACCTCTCGTGCGACCTCCCCGGCGCAATGGATCACTCCACCAATCGGTCCGCGCTTGGACCGAATGGAATGGAAATACGATGCCAGCTCTTTCGGGTCGGTAATCGGAATCGAGCAAAGTTCGATCGTGACACCTCGCTCAAGCAAACCATTGAGCTTTGTAATCTTATCGAGCGTCTCGACATCACCCTGTTCACTCGCGAGAAAATCTTTCCACTTGCCGCTCTCAGGCAGGGTCTGCCGTCCCATCAGCACCAGTTTCCGAGCGCCCCGCGACGTGAGGTAATCAGCTAATATAAGTCCAATCGCCCCGGTTCCCCCTGTAATTACATAAACTTTGGCCGGATCGAATCGGATCGGGAGTAATTCCACGTCGGAAACCTCTTTTAATGCCGGCCCAAGTCTTCGCCCCTCCCGATAACAAACCTCTCCGGAAACGTCTTCCCTCGACGCTTCTTCCCAAATGATATTTGCCACGTTGGCCGCATCCGCAAACGAAAACACATCGATCGCTCGAGCGCGGATTCCGGCATATTCGGCGCCAAGCATTCGCACCAGCGCAATCAACGCAGCCCCCTGGAGGGAAGGCTCGGAAACCTTCCACGGCTGCACCGCTTCCGTAAGCAAGATCACACTGAAACCGTTGGGACCGAACTTGCTGACTAACCGCTGGTAGATTGAAATGATTCCTGGGTTAGCGTCGCCTCTCCCATCCTTCCCCACCAAATGAACAATGCCGGAAATCCGCAATTCGCCCGGATCAAACTGGCCATCTTTTGAACTCAATACGATCCACGAAACACTGGTCCTCTTTTCCAACTCTCGTCGTATTCCTTCGGCATCTGCGCCGTCAACGATCAGCAAGTACGTTCCCTGAAGGCTTTGAATTTCGTGATCGAAAGGGCGTTCCTCCCAGGTTTTTTGAAATAAAACCTGCCGCTTTTCTATCTCTTTAGCTTTCGACTTAATCTCAGTTCTTTTTTGGCCAACCTTTCCGACCCAATAACGCTCGTCCGCAAATGGATATGAAGGCAAAGAGATACGGTTTCCGCCCTGAAAAAGCTCCGCGAAGGGAATTCGAGATCCACTCAACCAAAATCCGGCAAGCTTCCGCAAATTGCCGACCTTGACCAAACTGGCACAGAATGCCCGATCTTCAGGCGTATTCTGTAACTTTCCGATATCCGATTTTGACTGCGTATGTTCGACCCATAGATTTGGAGAGTTGCCCGTTTCTTCCACGAAACTTCGCAACATAGCTTTCGCTTCTTCGACACCTTGAGCAATTAGAGCCAGTCTCCATTCGAATGTTACCCGGCCAGTTTGCAAGGTGTGAACGATATTTCTCCAGGATACATCCGACCTTGAATTCTCCATCCATTCGCACAATCGCTCGGCGGCTTTTTTCAATTGCCCTTCCGATCGGGCCGAAAGAATCATCAACTCATTCCTTGCGGTAGGAGCAACCCTGTCACGCACAGGAGGTTCCTCAAGGATCACATGGGCATTGGCACCTCCAAAGCCAAACGAGCTCACCCCTGCTCTCCGCGGTATTCGGTCGCCGTTGGGAGCTACAGTCGGCTGCCATGGTGTCGGTTCCTTCACGATATAAAACGGGCTCCCGTTCAGATCGATATGCGAATTTAGCTTCTCAAAGTGCAAAGAAGCAGGGATCAGGCCATGGCGCATCGCGAGAATGACCTTGATAACTCCAGCGATCCCAGCGGCAGATTCCAGGTGTCCGATATTTGTCTTCACCGACCCGAGTCCGCAAAAAGGCAGTTTCGTTCCTGAGCCGATTCCAAGTTCCTTAAACGCACTTATCAAGGCGGCCACTTCGATCGGGTCTCCCAGTTGGGTCCCCGTGCCGTGTGCTTCAATGTAACCAATTGTCTCAGCCGAAACTCCTGCTCGGCGGCAGGCTTTTACAATCAGTTCCGCTTGCGCGGCAGGATTCGGGGCGGTAAGTGAGGTGGCTGTGCCTCCATGATTCACAGCGATCCCCCGAATAACTGCATGGATTGGATCGTTATCGGCAAGCGCCTTGTCTAGAGGTTTCAGCAGGATAAAGCCTGCCCCTTCTCCACGGACATATCCGTTTGCTCCGGCACTGAAACTCTTACACCGTCCTTCTGGCGAAAGCATCCCCGCATGGCTGAACGACAAGTAGGCGCCTGGCGTGCAGCAAAGATTCACCCCGCCCACGATCGCCATCTCACAATCTCCGGCGGCCAAAGCTTTGATCGCGCTATCCAGGGCAACCAACGAACTCGAACAGGCCGTGTCAATGGCAAGGCTTGGGCCTCTCCAGTCAAAAAAATAGGAGATTCGATTGGGAAGAATTGAGAAGTAATTACCGGTGGATGCCTGCGCCTGTCCATGACTTGAGCTCTGAGCCACGAGGTCTTGATAATCATGATTGCACACACCAACAAACACTCCAACATTCCTGCCCTTCAAATCAGATGCAGAACAACCCGCATCCTCCAGCGCTTCCCAGGTCAACTCCAACGCCCAGCGCTGTTGTGGATCCATTAATTCCGCTTCCCGGGGAGAGATTTTAAAAAACCCCGCGTCGAATCGATCGACATCATCAATAAATCCGCCCCATTTCGATAGTGTCTTGTTCTCCTGTTCCTGGGGATCGCCCAGGTAATCCTCAACGTTCCAGCGTGACTTGGGAACCTCGGTGATCAAATCCTTGCTTGAAGCAAGGTTGCGCCACAGCTCCTGAAGGTTCGGCGATTTCGGAAAGCGGCCGGAAATTCCAATTATAGCAATGGTGCCAGTCTCCCTTGGAGTAGTTTGTTCGATTTCGCGGGACCGCACGGCGGATGGCTCAGCAAGGTTACTTTCAACCCCTGATGGCTTCGACTCTCCTTTCACAGTTCCAGAAACAATTGGTGTCGAGAATTTCTCAGGAAACATTCCACAAAGCGCTCGCGCCAGACCGTCGAGACTGGGCTGCTCGTAAAGCAGGACCGGGTCGACCTCTATCTCGTACCTGTTCCCAATGGCTTCAGCGTATTCCGTGAATGCGACCGATTCCATGCCGTACTCGCGCAAGTCCGTCTCCGCATCCAACTCTTTTGCGTCCACCTGTAAAATCTCCACGAGGATCGTCCGCAATTCACTCTTCAATGCATCCATCTGAAATGAAACAGCCGCCCCTGGACAGGATGTCTCGGCAGATTCCACAATCGGCCGATCCGTCGGCGATTCACCCCGCGATGATTCGTTAGCGCTCTTTTCTGACACCGTGCGCTGAGACAATGAATTCGAATCGACTCGGCGAAAATGCAATCCCTCCAATTCCACACTGAGCGCGCCACTTTCGCTATAGGCCGAAAGGCTTATCGTCAATTCAGCGCCCGAAGCACTAATCCCCTCTTTTCGCACCACGGCGTAGAGTGTGTTCGCGCACGAACTCCAATGTTGAATTTGATCAACACGATAGGGCAACCAAAGACCCGGGACGGGAATTTCGAACTGAAACGCGGCCACGAGCGCGGATTGCCACAAGCCATCCATGAGATATGGATTCCATTTATCTTCGCCGCAAAATTCGATTCTCGTTACGATTTGATCTTCAAACGCCCCCAAACCCGTAATTACCTGCAAACCTCTGCCATAGTCGTACCTCAAATTTCGGAACCATGGGTAAATCCCATCGTGATTACGATTACCGATACATCCGAAGTGACCTTTAGAAAGAACGGACCCCGGATGCCCGACTAGCGCCGCAACTTTTGCTTTCGCGTGAAGTTTGCCATTCGCAAAAATTTTAAAATCGGTCGCTTTCAGTTCGACTTCGAACGTTTCCGTCATGGCTTTAACCCGGAAAGGTAAGGTGATCTGGAAGTCTTGGACCGCATCGACCTTCTCGCCCGTGAGTTCAAAATGTGCGCGGCAACCAAAGTGAAGCCAAAGTGCTCCGGGAATTAATAGCTCGCCTCCGATCCGGTGGCTTTCGATCAAATTACCGCGGTGAACCGTTGCTGCGAATTTTTTTGAGTTCTCCTTCTCTCGGCATAGAGAAAACTCCTCTGCAATCTGTCCGTCGCGAGATTCACCAATCCAAAAGCGTGTTCGATCAAAGCTATAGACCGGTAGAGAAACTTTTGTAAAATCCCGGGCAAAGGGTGTTTTTTCCCAGTCGATCCAAACTCCGGCCGTCCACAACTCCACCAACCAGCGGCCCAAACCCTCAACTCCATCGCGGTATGGATTAAATGCGCCAACGTTTATTCTGTTGCCGCTCTCCACTTCTTCCAAAAGCGCACAGATTTCAGTTTTTGAATTCTCAAGTCGTGCCAACCGCAGGGCACTCCTCCGTATCGGAATGGTCTGGGATTCGTTCTCCTCCAGTAAAGATTGTAGGAGCGGGTAGTTTTTTAGATCGCCTGGTCGCTCGAAGCAATTCGAGGGTAATGCGCCTCGCGCCAGAAACGCAACCAACTCAGCCGGCTGAATTAGTCTGTCCCCTACTGCCTGCAGCACTTCGGCAAAATGCGATTGCCATTCCTGGTCGGGTAACTCCCATTTCCGGTTCAGTCTGCGCAATGCATCACCGACTGCGAACACCAGCATTTGGCCTTTGGCTGAATCCGCCGAACTCACAGCTTCTCTCTCCATCCAGGCCGCTATGCCGGTCCCGTTCCATCTTAGGAGCTTCGCCCATGGCTCGAACAATTTTCGAAATGTGTGTTGGATTGGCAGCAATTCCATCCCGCGATCAATGAGCGACCGCCATTGCTCGGCAGTCAAAATGGCTTTTTTGAAAAGACTCTTAAAATAGTTCGAGCAGAATTCCCGCGACAACTTTGATTTGCCGGACGAACTGTCGGGCGACCAGGGACGGTTCAGAGCAAGAACAGCCGATTCATCTTTTGAGTTTAAAAAACGATACACATCGTCTGCATTTAGATATCCGCCAATGCAAAGTACTGCATAAAGACCGATTCCTTCACCGGTAAAATGTGTGGCATCAGGCATCCACTCTCGAAGGCACCTTCCAAGAGTAACTTGGGCACCGAAATCGCGGATGATGGCTTCGTCCTCTGGATCGACGCCCCATTCCATGCCCGCACTCTGCGCATCATCAAGCCCGCAAAGCTTTTGCAACTCTGCGACGGAGAGATCTCCAAGTGAACCGAGACGGACTTGAAAACGTTTTGATCGGTCACCTACATTTACGGACTTGCATATCTGCAATGCTTCTCGCAATCGGTCTTTATCCACCCACAGACCGATTCGATATTCGAACTGCGCACGATTAAGCATTGTCCCAGTTACATCATTCCAGCAGGCGTTTTGGTACTCCGTGCCCTCCGTGAAATGAACCCAGCTTTCAGCCATCGCCTGCAAACTCTTTTCGGTTCGTGCGGATAGCAGGAATGGCTGCGGATAATTCTGACCTTCCTCTTCCATTGAATTCGGGGGGACTGCCTCCAGGAGAACATGCGAATTAACCCCACCAAACCCGAAAGAACTGACTCCCGCGCGCAAGAATCCATTGCGTTCCCTCCACGGCAGAAGACGATCGACCAAACGAAATGGGCTTCTTTTCAGGTCAATCATCGGATTAACCTTACTCAAATGAAGACTCGGCGCGATTTGCCGATGCTTCATCATCAATATTACCTTGATAATCCCAGCAATTCCTGCGGCTGGCTCCAGATGGCCTATATTGGTTTTTACCGATCCCAAAAAGCAGAATTGCTCTTCATCCGTTTGCGCTCGAAAGGCCTGTGTCAGCGCCGCGAATTCGATTGGATCACCCAAAGAAGTCCCAGTGCCATGCGCCTCAACATAGCTCACGCTGTCAGCGCGAATTCCGGCGCTCGCGAACGCCGCGACGATAACGTCTTTCTGTGCCTCCACGCGTGGGGCCGTCAATGACACTGCCGATCCGCCATGATTCACGGCAGACCCTTTAATTAATCCATGAACG
>JAQGOX010000888.1 GCA_028293365.1 Verrucomicrobiales bacterium
GTTTTCATAGGTGTTCGGAGTGACCTTTATCGAGTGGTTTTATGTCCACATTTCTCAGTGATTCGAAGGGAAACTGAAATGCATCTTCGAGCTGCCCGAAGGTTTGCTGCAACTTATATTGAGACTCAACCACCGAAAGGAGCGCGACGCTGGCTTCAAGCCTTGCTGAAAGCAGCTCATACTGATCGGCGCCACCTGCCTGTAACGCGGCCTCAACCGCGGCGGCCTGTTTTTGTTGCGTGGCCAGAAGCGCTTCACTGCTGCGGAGCTGATCCTCGGCAGCCGCATAGCCTTGGAGAGCTCGGTCAACTTCACTTATAACTTTCGCCTGGGTCGCCAAAAAACGGGCGGCAATTTCAACCCGCTTCGCATCTGCTTCGGCGATCGGTCCTTGATTGCGATTAAGCACGGGCAATTCAATCGACAGGCCCAGGGACCATTTATGTTCGCCCTGATCGAACTGATAACCGGGACTCAAATGCACGTCCGGATATTGTTTCGCGATTTCCAATTGCAAAGCGGCTTCCGCCGCAGCGTATTCTGCGAGACTAGCAAGAACGTCGGGACGTTTCTGCAGTGCGTTGTCTCGCGCCTCTGCGTTTGAATATTTTTCAAAATGGTCGCCGGCCAAAACTGCTTTATAATCGATCACCACACCTTCGAGCGCTTTTAATGGCACCCCGAGCGCCTGCGCAAGGCCGCTGCCACTCGTTGCAAGTTGACTGCGCGCGACTGCAAGATCTGCGAGAGCTTTAAGGAGAATCACGCGCGCGGGCGCTATTTCAGGCGTTGCGATCGTCCCCGCAGCGAGGCGTTGTTCGAGTAATGTAACGAGTTCCCTCTGAGCTTGTGCCTGTTTTTCGATGAGGTCGAATCGAGCCTGGGCATAATTGCGCTCGATCAGAGCAGTTCGCAGGGCCGATCGCACCTGCCAGGCGGCACTATAAACATTTAACCGTGCCGCCTCTGTAAGATCCGCAGCATGATTCATTCTGAATCTTCGCTTATGCGCAGTCTCGATAGGAACGTCGAGCGTGCCTAACGGAAACCACGGGGAGGTGCCAACCGGGGAATTAGCACTGTAACCAGGAGTCACACTGAGAATCGGATTTGGGCGCGCACCGGCAGTTTTAATTCCGGCAGTCGCCGTTCCCCACTGAGCGCGCGCCACCTCCAAATTCGGATTGTAGTAAAGCGCAACCAGGGTAAGGGTTTCGAAATTCCACGAAGAAGGCGGCCAATTCGTCACGCTGTTCGCCGCTGCCATGCGCACAAAATCTTTCAGGGCCGGATCGTCCAGCCGTCGCCCATCGATTGCATTCGCCTCCTTTGCGGCCGAAAGTGGCTTGGCTTCATAATGAACGCACCCGGTCAGAAGCAGCGCATGCGCGAGCAGAATCCCGCAGGCCCCAGGCTTCCATCGAATACAATTCCCAGCGCGTCTCATAATGGAAGCCGCACCTTCACCCGCGTAAACTCGCCGCGCTCTGATGTGATGCTGATGCCGCCATTGTGAGCGCGCACGATCCACTGCACCACGCTTAGACCAAGACCGCAACCTTCCACGTTGCGATTGTGCGCCGCGTCTTCGCGAAAGAATCGATCAAACACCAGGGCCAGGTTTTTGGCGGCAATACCAGGACCTGTATTGGCAATCTCCAGTTCGGCGTGCGTTTTTGTCGTCTCCAGCGAGAAGGTGACAGTGCCGTGAAGACGATTGTACTTTACCGCATTCTCACTTAAATTGAGAAGGAGCTGGCGCAAGCGATCCCGGTCACCCCGAACCGTAACTTCATTAATTTTAATTTCCGCAACGTGGATTTGCTGTGACTGCCCCAGTATGGCGGCATCGGCCACGGTTTCGCGCACCAGTTCATCGAAGCGAACCGGAACTTTGGTCAGCGTGACCTGGCCCGCATCCGCTTTCGTCAGCAAAGAGAGGCCGTCCACAATACGCGTAAGACGTTGCACCTCGTCCAATTGACTTGAGAGAAACTCCCGTTGGTCCGGTTCATAATGCTCATTGCTCAGCGCGGTCTCGAGCTGGCCGTGCAGAATGGTCAAAGGAGTCTTTAGCTCATGCGACGCGTCCAGGGTGAAATCTCGAATTCTATGAAATGATCCCTCTAACCGCGTTATCATCTTATTAAAAACATCGGTCAGCCGATCGAGTTCATCGCCGTTTCCAGAGCGCGGCAATTGCGAATTCAGATTGTCCTCATCAATCCCTTCGACCGCTTTGATCAACGCCCCAACAGGCTGCAGCGTTTTGTGCATCAAAAACCAGCCGCCGACCAAACCCAGCACCGCGGCAGGCAATCCACCCCAAAGAATCGTTTTTAGAACTTGTTCGGTATCCTCGTCCGAATCCGCGCTGTCTTCCGCGTGCTTATGAAACTCGTAATAGGAAAGCCCCGCGACGGTAAGCAGACAGACTGAGAGGATCGCGGCGTACCAGAGCGTTAAGCGGGCGCGTATCGTCATGGTTCTTTTAGAACATATCCGATTCCCCGGATTGTGTGGAGCAACTTCGGCTCATGGTTCGAATCGATCTTTTCCCGAATTCGCATGATATAGACATCCACCAAATTCGTTCCGGGATCAAAATGGTAATCCCACACTTTTTCCAAAATCGCCATGCGTCCGCAGATTCGCCCGGTCGAACGCATTAGAAACTCCAGCAGACGATATTCACGAGCGGTCAGCTCCAAAGATGTGTCACCGCGCTTGCTCTGATGTGTGACTGTATCCAGCGTGAGATTTCCGACGCGCAACAGAATTGCTTTTGATTCGTTGCTGCGCCGGCCTAACGCGCGAACCCGCGCGACTAGTTCAGCCAGCACAAATGGCTTCGGGAGATAGTCATCCGCGCCGGCATTCAATCCTTCGATCCGCTCATTAACGTGGCCTCGCGCCGACAAAAGCAGAACGGGCGTCGTGATTTTGCGCTCCCGCAACTGCCGCAGGATTCCCAGCCCATCCAAACCGGGAAGCATGATATCCAGAATGATCGCATCAAAGGCTTTGTTGGTTGCCAATTGCAATCCCTCCAGGCCATCTGACGAACAATCGATCGCAAAGTTCTCTGCCTGCAGAGCTTTCTTAATAAAAGAAGCGGTCTTCCTTTCATCTTCAACCAACAGCACGCGCATAAAGCAGACCAATCGTCCGAGGCGATTTCACTTCTTTACGAAAGAAAAGCCAACTCATATTCGAAAAGGCAAATCGCTTTCAGTCCCGACCGGAAAGAATCGAACTATTTCTTTTCGGATTTCTCTGCCTTCTCGTCAGCCTTTTCTTTCTTTTCGGCGGCAGCCGTTTCTTTTTCAACCGAGACAACGGCTCCCGTGATGGCATCGACCTGGACTTCCGTGATGTCTTTGGTGCCTTTGGTCTTGATGTCGAACGACCAGATTAATTTGCCATTTTCCTTTTCGAGCTCACTCTCCTTGATTTTTCCTCCGGGAACTTTTGCCAGAGCGATTTTGCTGGCTTCTTTTTTGGTGATTTTCGCTTCGCTGGCCGCGGGTTTCGAGGAATCTGCAGCCCTCGAGCACGGAGCGGACAGGCCTCCAATTAAAATGAATGCCGCCAATGCGCTAACGAGTGTTTTTAATTTCATAGTATTTCTCCAATTTTTTGAACGTCGATATCTCAACAAATGAAGATGAACCGCCCGTGAATGCAACATGACAATTCTGTCATCTACTTGCCGAGTTGATTTCAGAACGTTACTTTAAAGAGCCTTCAAGACCTCAACCATTTTACCATATGCGAAAAAATCCGTTTCCTTCTCAATTTGCTTCAGTCTTTTCATTTTAATCGCCGAAAACCTATGAAAGTCGAATGAAGTTTCAATTAAAAAAGCATTTAGTCCCGTCCGCACTGTGGATTCTGGGTTTCGCAGTCCTTGATTCCTCCCCGCTCTACGCAGCGACCGTAAGCGGTGCGATAACGGGCGCGGCGAACTGGTCGCTGGCTAACAGCCCCTACATCGTCACCGCAAATCTGACAGTTAACAACGGAGCCGCTTTAAGCATTGAACCGGGTGTTAAGGTCGAACTTGCAGTGGGAGTGAATTTCACCGTGGCGAATGGGGGACGAGTCTTAGCGGACGGAAATGAAACGAACAGCATCGTTTTCACGCGT
>JAQGOX010000939.1 GCA_028293365.1 Verrucomicrobiales bacterium
TAAGAGCGCTCCTTCGGGGTGTCGATCAATCTCGCCCGGTGAGAGTCCCATCCGAATTCGCATCCGCCGAAGCGTTTGACCGTTCCAGGTTTTCTTGTCCAGCAATTCCGGCTCCGGAAACACGTGGCAGGCGCTGCAATACTGTTTTGCCAAGGCTCGTCCCGACAATCTATTTGTTTCCCCGGCCTGCGTTGCGCCGACTCCCTTCGATTCCGCTGCGTTGCCTTCGACAGTCGTCGTTAAGCCAATCAATGCCAGAATCAACCCATTGGCCAGGGCCAGCATCACCTGCGAGGGGCGGCACTGGCGGAGAGTTTGGAGCATTGTCATTGATTGATATCCAGAAGTAGCCGGAGGTAAACAAAAAAAGAGACCGGACTTGCGCCCGGTCTCTTCCTGTCTGTTAAGAGCTGCTATTTCCTGGCTCTATAGAATTTCTGCGTGCCCGTTGGAGGCAGCGTGATTACTCGGGGACTGGTTGCTCCCGCTACCGTCGTGTAAGGACCGCTTACCACATCCGCGGATTCAAGCGTTCCCTCGAACGTGATTGTGAGCGCCGTGGCACTCTTTGTGAACGAAAGCAGAGGATTAACCGGGCCCGCCCCCTGTGGGATAAATGCCAGGTAATCAAAGTCACCCGCTCCTTCTGCATATTGGAACCGCAGCGTTTGCAAACCGCTCAACTGCACAATAGCTGCTGCACCATTGGCATCGTTCATCGGGATGAGTGCATCCGCGACCGTACCGGCATCTGGCCAGGTATCCCAGCCGCCGGTCCACGGTGCACTGAATGAGCCCAACGCTTCCGTCGTTTGATCGCACTGTGACGGGTCGCTCGTGACCCGCGAGAGTACGCCGCCTCGGCGTTGAGTGGAATCTCCGTGTGCCATGCGCGCATAGACTTTGTAGGTCTGATTGCCTGTTGGGAATACGCGCGTGTAGTTCATCCATTCCGATGAGTCAGTCCAACCTATGTTGTGATTGACCTGAACATCGAACGTCCCGCGATTCAGACCCGCCGGGCCGTTTCTCTTGCCAGCTTCGACTGGTGTAGTGGGGCGGTAAATAGCCTGATCGCTCGTGCCATTATTATCATTGTAATCGATTCCGAAGTCACTGCCATCGCATGCAGCTCCGTCGAGACCGTCGCCTTTTCCCTGATAGTCGCCGCCCAAATAGGGCCCGGTCATCCCAATGGCGGTATTCGTCAGCCATTTACCATGGCCGAAGTTGAAGTCCTCAGCTTCGATGAATAGTGTATTCGCTGGGAAAGGCGTAAAGCTAACCTGGAAGGTTATGCTGTTGGTGCGTGAGACCGCCGGAGTGGCAGTATCAGTGTAAACGAGCGTGTAAACGTTCGTTGATCCGACCACCAGACTCGCGGTAGGAGTAAACTTCACCGTGGTGTTTGTGCCCGACTTTGTAACAGTCGGCGTGACGGCGGCTCCATTCAGTTTCAGTGTGGCTGAAGCAACACTGATTCCTTCACCGTCCTGAATAACCGCTTCGAACACTGGGCGGTCACCGAGACCGATCGCTCCATTCGCCGGTTTCAGAGAAGCAACTTTCGGCGGTAGCCCTCCTGTTCCGGCGGGCACAAACGCGAGGTAATCAAAATCACCCGCTCCGAGCATGTACTGGAATCGAAGGGTCAGCACGCCGCTAAGTTTGACAAAGGCGACCGAACCTGCGGCATCTTTCATCGGTATCAGCGCATCTTGAGGTGTGCCGGCATCCGGCCAGGAATCCCATCCCCCGGTCCAAGGCGCGGCAAACGTCCCAAGGCTATCTGTGGTTTGATTGCAGAGGCTTGGATCACTGGTTACCCGCATCAATCGACCGCCTCGTTGCTGCGTCGAGTCGCCGTGGGCCATTCGAGCATACACTTTATAAACCGTGTTATCGACCGGGAACTTCCGTGTGTAGTTCATCCATTCCGACGAGTCGGTCCAACCAAGGTTATGGTTGATTTCGACGTCAAACGAGCCGCGGCTCAAACCAGCAGGACCGTTCTTTTTGCCGGCTTCAACCGGTGTATTCGGACGGTAAATGGCTTGATCGCTGGTGGCATTATTCTCGTTGTAGTCAATTCCGAAGTCGCTCCCATCGCAGGAAGCTCCGCCGAGACCGTCACCGAGATCCTGATAATCTCCACCAACATATTTGCCAGTCATGCCGATCGATGTATTCGTCAACCATTGACCGTGGCCGAAGTTGAAATCTTCAGCTTCGATAAACAAAGTTCCCGGCCCGAGAATACTGATGCGGAAAGACCAGTTTTCCGTGCGCGAAACGCCGCCAGCGCTAAAGGTTATGCTGGCTTTGGCTGTAGTTCCTCCGACCAGAGGCGTGGTGGGAGTGTAGACAACCGTAATAACGTTACCGGTTTTTGTCGGTGTGGCAGTTACGACAGTTCCGTTGACGCTCAACTTGACGGTGGTTGTGTCTACCTTGTCTGTGCCCTCTATGATAGATACGCTAATAGGGGCGTTTCCGGTTATACCACCGGAATCGGGAGCGGGTGTGACGGAGCTGACGACAGTAAGACCACCTGCGTCTGGCCCGGTTGCGCTGCGATAAGCTTTTGGTCCGCCATTGGCTACATCGTTCAACAGCACTTTCGTTCCGTCCGCCAATTGCTCTTTCCACTCGATATTACCGCCGCCCCCGCCCTGCTCCCAAATCGTCTTTACGGCATAAACCCCGGCGGTTTGAGCGTAAACACTATAGGCAGTATCGGCTGCGCCACGGCCTGCTGGGTCATTGAATTCGCCAGCAACTTTCCCCGCGAAAATATCGTTGATTTTTCCTACGTAAGTCCGGAAACCATCATCGCTGTTTACGATGAGCGTATGCAAACCAGCAGAAAGTTCCAAATAGGTTGTAATTTCAGCCGCGACTCCGTCTGTAACAACACCAACCGTACCTGTGCCGGGAAGTCCGGCCATTTGGTCGTCCGGCGCAAAGTCGCCATTGCTTCCGGCGGCGATGTCCATGTTAATTACGGTTTCGATTTCGAACGTAATTGGCGAATTAGTGGTCGCGCCTGGTGTTCCTGCGGCTCTCGCAGGTCCCTGCGCAGTGGGGTCAGCAGTATTCTCTCCTAATTGCCCTGCGAGCTGAGCAACAGCGCGACTAATCGAATTTGCCGTCAACCCACCGTTCTGATGCACCTTCCAAATAAAACCAGGTTTGGTGGTATCCGGAGTGACTTTATCAGCGTCAGTCAGCAAGGCGTACGCTGGAGTGACGAACGTTCCTGTGTCTGCGACTGTGTTACCTGAAGTATCCTTGATTTCCAGAGCATAGGTATTCGTGGTGCCGCCCGTGAACGGAAGGGTTGGCGTATACTTAAAGTCGGTTGCATCATTAACTTTGGGGGTCGAAGTCAATGTAACCACCTGGCCATTGATGGTGAGCTTCGCAGTGGTCGGTGCCACGATCGAAGTCCCCTTGTCAGTTGCCCGGAAGGAGAAACCGGTAATGGTCGGATTGATCGCGGACAAGAACAGTCGATCCAATCCGGGAAGATTTGTGCTCAGCGTAACAAGCGCAGTTTCTGAGGGCGTTTTTCCGAAAACAATTGCATGCGCACCCAGCCCGCCCCAGCCTTTTTGGCCGGCCTGGCTAGCGCCGGCATCGCCGTCGTTGATTGCCATCCCCAAACCGAATTTCATGCCACCCGTCAAGGGTGCCGTCAGACCGAGAGACGCCGCGGGAAGTTGGATTTCGTAAAAGGTTTTCTTCTTTACAATGTCACGTGAGACGAAAGCCGTTGTCCCGCCCGGACCCGCTTCTTCGTTTAGGATTTGATCGCCCAAAGCATCTTCAACTCCTCCCAAGGCATAATTATACAATGCCACCTGCGATGTGCGTGTTCCGTCCGCAATCATCAACTGAACTGAGTCTCCGTTCCAGGCGCTGTTCGCGGAATTTTCGTGATAATCATCTGTCACGACGAAACCGAAATAAACGTTATCCGCATCCCAAGCGACCTGAACCGCCGAAGTCTGGTCATCAGGTCCCGTCCAAGTGCCGCCTCCATATTCTTCAAAAAGAGCGTATTTCCCGGTAAACGGGGTTACTGAACCGGATCCTTTCGGTATTGCGAATTTTGGATCTGAGAGGACCGGAACCCCAGTCCATTCCGAAAGGTTTCCATCGACTGTGATTGGAGTGCTACCCCGATGGATGGCGGTATAGAGCTCCTTGCCTGGTTCGATGTCATTTGCTCTGATCCTGGGTAGAAGCAGGCAAGAAACGATCGCAAACAGCGTCAGTTTTTTGTACATATTGTTGTTGTTGGTCTGGTCACTTCTATGACCGGTTGGGTTACGAATTGAGTTAGACTAGTTTCGGGCTTTTTGTAAAGTCATTTGTGGCGAAATGGCACGGAATCAGATTGCAAGGCCGCAAATCATTGACCGCTCACAGGTGCTCTGCTTTGCTCATCGGCATGAATTGGGCCATTTTGGCTCGCATCGCGATCGGGTTCTGGCTGAGTTTCAATTGCCGCGCCGACCCTGAATTAATGTGGTCCGAGGCTCCTGGGTACCGCAGTAGTCTATTACATCCGAGCCCAGAAGGCGCGGCGGGGTTTACCCTCATGAATCCGGGAGAAACCGGGGTTCGCTTTACCAATGAACTGGCCGGCGATCTGTACCTCACCAATGCGGTCGCCCACAACGGATCTGGCGTCGCCATTGGCGATGTGGACGGCGATGGCCTCGCAGATGTTTATTTCTGTAATTTACAGGGTCCCAATCGACTCTACCGCAACCTGGGAAACTGGCACTTTGAAGAGGCGGACATCGGATCTGCGGCCTGCCCTGAACAGCTCTCAACGGCAGCGACGCTTGCCGACGTGGATGGCGATGGCGACCTCGATCTTTTGGTAAATGGGATCGCTGCCGGAACGAGGCTTTTTCTCAATGACGGGCATGGACGCTTTACTGAAATGCTCGATTCGGGCCTTTCGCGGACAAATTCGGCCACATCAATGGCTTTGGCTGATATCGACGGTGACGGCGATCTCGACCTTTACTGCGCGCATTATATTGATTCGATGTATTTGTTTAATCCGACGACCCGTTTTGGACTGGCCCGCCGGGGAGAGAAATGGGTGGTTACCAAGGTTAACGACCAACCCACCAGTTCGCCAAAATGGACAAATCGATTTGAGGCTCTGCCAGATGGCCGGGTCAGAGAGTTACCTGAAGCCCATGCTCTGTATCGTAACGACGGCAAAGGACATTTCACTGCGATACAAAACAGCGGCGCGTTTCTGGACAAGGATGGCAATCCAGTTCCGGCCTATCGCGACTGGGGACTGGCTGTAATGTTCCGCGATTTGAATGGTGATGGCGCCCCGGATATTTACGTTTGTAATGACAACGCTTCGCCCGATCGAATTTGGATCAATACCGGGCATGGAACGTTTCGGCCAGCGGATCCGATGATGTTTCGGCATACGAGTCGTTCGGCCATGGGAATCGACTTTGCTGACATCAATCGGGATGGATACGATGATTTCGTGGTCGTTGACATGATGGCTCGCGAACACAGCAAACGCATGATGCAACTCGTGCGCGATTATCCAAACCAGCTCGCTAAAGAGCGCATCGACGAACGGCCAGAATATAATCGCAACACGTTATTTTTTGGCGGCCCGGATGGTTTCTTTCG
>JAQGOX010000890.1 GCA_028293365.1 Verrucomicrobiales bacterium
TGCTGACCACGGCTGGCTGAAATCAAACCACACCTTTTCATTTGCCGACTACTATGATCCAGCGCAGGTCGGTTTCCGGGCTCTGCGCGTCATCAACGACGATCGTGTCGCAGCGGGACAAGGTTTCGGGACACATCCGCATCGCGACATGGAAATCTTCAGTTACGTGCTGGAGGGAGTGCTGGAGCACAAGGACAGCCTGGGCAACGGACGACAACTCAGGCCCGGCCAGATTCAACTGATGAGCGCTGGGAGCGGTGTCACGCACAGCGAATTCAATCCCAGCCGAAGTGAGGCGCTGCATTTCCTGCAAATCTGGATTCAACCCAGTGAACGCGGCTTAAAACCGAGTTACACCGAGTGGCTGCCGAAACCTGAACATGCCGACGCTCCCAAAGTGCTCGTCATTTCGCAGGATGGCCGCGACGGTTCGGCTACCATTCATCAGGACGCGGACATCTATCGCCTCCGCCTTAAGGCAGGTCAAAGTGTTACTCACGAATTGAACCCGGGACGAGGCGCGTGGCTGCAAATTGCCGAAGGTGAGTTGACGTTGAACGGCGCAGCCCTTCGCACCGGCGACGGGGCCAGCATCGAGACCCCGGGCAAGCTGTCCTTCGTGGCCTCAGGTCCGACCGAGGCGCTTCTTTTTGACCTCAAATAAAGCCTAGCGACAGCCCTATGACACGGCCGTTGTATTCCCCCCATCAACGGCCGTATCCGGGCTTGTTTTGATGAGCGCGAAGATTATACTGCGACAGTATGCCACTCGAGTCGCACGAACTTCCGCCAAAGTGCAGCGCTCAACTGCGCAGAGCCTTCACTCTCATCGAACTGCTCGTTGTCATCGCGATCATCGCGATTTTGGCCGGGATGCTCGCTCCCGGTCTCGCGCGGGCGAAAGCCAAGGCCCAAAGCATCAAATGTGTTAGCAACCAAAAGCAGATCGGCGTTGCCTTCAGACTTTATACTTCAGATAACAACGACAGCTTTCCCGTCCATGATGGCTGGGCATCGACCGGAGGCAAAAAACAAACCAATGCCGTCGTATCCGGAAATGCCGGAGCGTATGGAGGGAACGTCGCCGAAACGAATCGGCCCTTGAACAGATATACCGGTAATATGGAAGTCTTTCACTGTCCGGCGGATCAAGGTGATGAACTCAATCCCCCCGCAAAATCCTGCTGGCTGGGTTGGGGCAATAGTTACCTGGTCGAATGGGCAGGCGACGGCTTTCGCGTGGAAAAAGTCACCGGTGACATCCTCGCTCCAAAAACCGTCCCAGGCACTCCCACTAAAGAAAGCCGCATCGCCCTCAAACCCAATAATAAAGTCATTCAGGGAGATTGGCCCTGGCATGCCAATCGAAACATTCAGGCGAAACGAAGCGTCTGGCATAATTACAAAGGTAAACGTTATGAAAACATGCTCTTCGGAGATGGACATGTGGAAAACTATCGCTTCCCGAAGGAGATGGACAATTGGGGAAGTACCCCGCCCGATCCGAGCTTTCTCTGGTGGTGATGCTGCGGTTCCGTGTCTGCTTCGTGGTAATCTACAAGTTCGGCCCTCATCCACTGCACGATAATCGTCCTGAAATGCAGTAAAACCCCCATCTTCGTCTAACAATCGTCAGCGTAACCGAAATCGAACCATTCCTTGCTTCGGTGGTCCAATCCACGAAACATCTTCGTCGATAAAATGTCTAATGAATATTAATGGTACCTTGTCATAAAGTGTCCAAAAGCGCTTTATAACGGCATGCGTGCCTCTTAAAATGGAATTACTGCCGATTTTTGGCCGTGAACTCCGGGTTCAGGCGCGCCGTGGTTCCACATACTGGACGCGAGTGGCAATATCAATCGTCGCGTTGCTCTTCGTAGTCGCCATTCTCATACAGGGTGGCGGGGCCTCTGGAGTTGTGAACCAGGGTCCGGCACTTTTTAGTATGGTGGCCAATCTCAGTTTCATCTATTGCTTTTTCGTAGGTGCGTTCTTAGCTGCCGATTCCATCAGTTTCGAAAAACGGGAAGGTACTCTGGGATTGCTTTTCTTGACCGATCTAAAGGGAAGGGATGTCGTTTTAGGAAAACTTGGCTCCACATCTCTTAATGGCGCATTCGGAACGCTCGCCCTGCTGCCCATCCTCTCAATCGCCATTCTTTGTGGCGGGGTCACTTTTCTTCAAATTGCAGGAATGGCGGTTATTTTGGCCAGCACACTTTTTTGGTCCCTGTCAGTCGGAGTTTTTGTTTCATCTATCAGCGAGCACGAACGAAAAGCTCTCTTTGGCTCCTTTATTGCGCTTCTGCTGCTGGCATCGCTTCCTTTCGCGCTCTGTTCGATTTTGATATCTGCCGGTTGGATCAACCCGGCGAATCAAACCTTTACCCTTTTGGCAGGATTCAGTCCTGTCTTTGCATTTAAGATTGTCACCACAGCGTTTATGTTTGGACCACCCAATCCAAACCGGCTGCCGATTTCCCTTATGGAGATAAACGCACTCGCGCTCGTCCTATTGTCAGCCGCCGCCGTGATGACCTCCCGATCCACCAGGGATCGGCCCGTCAGCCGAATCGAACAGAAGTGCTCCGATCGCTGGCGCCGGTTTCTCTTCGGTACTCCGTCCCAGCGCCTTTCACTGAGACGCCGGTTGCTCGATCTAAATCCCTGTCTTTGGCTATCCTCGAGGGAATGGTTGAAATCACTCTATGGATGGGCCGCCGTGCTGCCTCTCGGGCTCCTCGGATGGATCGTGATTGCCCGATATCCGGCCGTCGCATGGGAAACAGGCATTGTGCTCGGCGAAGTCTTGCACATTCTCTTCAAGGTATGGCTGGCCAGTGAGGTTTGCCAGCGGTGGGTCTGGGATCGACGATCCGGTGCCTTCGAACTTATTTTGTCCACTCCCCTTTCCGGAGCGGAAATGATTCGCGGCCAGGGTCTCGCCTTACGGCGGCAATTCTTCTGGCCTTCTCTCGGATTAATCGCGTTAACGTTCCTGTTCTGGACTCGCCCGGCCTTCGGCACGTTCGAAGCGCGAAAATGGATTCTGATTTCGATCCCGATCTTTGTCGCGGATTGCTTGACCCTTCGTTGGGTGGCCGCCTGGCGTGGATTAAACGCACGCGGCGTTGATCGCGCATTGCTCGCCTCGCTCGCCACCGTGTTCGGCGGACGTTGGCTCATTCTCGCGTTGGTGAATTGTTTCCTGATCTTTTGGAATTGGCTGCAAATCGGCTCCATTTCGAACTATATTTTCGGGCCGCTGCCCTGGCTCGGCGTAACGCTCGCAATGGATCTGGTTCTTGGCTGGTCCGCCCGGCGCAAATTCCTGCGATTTTTTCGTGATATTAAAATCAATCCGAGGGATTCGCAGCAGGACGCCGTCACTCCGCCAGTGCCTCGGAACGCGCCGGCACCGATCACGACGAAGCAGAAGTTTACTTTTCGATCCGGCTGGCGTGCATTCCAGCTTCGCGGGTGGCCGGCGGTTGTGATCACATTATTTATAGCCTGCCTCGGTTATGCGTATTATCTAAGAAACCTTCATCGTGAGGTCGAGAGACAGCTTCGGCATTTGCGCGGAATCTCCGTTGCGGAAGCTGTCGCCACGGGAAGAATCGATCATTTCAGCAAATTAGCTGCGGCGCGTACTCCGTCGACCGCCTCCCATGAGCCCGTTCTGGATTTATTAGGCGCGGCCCTAATGGCGAACCAGCAGAAAACGGGGCAATTACCTGACCTGCTTTTTTTCGAAATTCAAAAACTCCAATCCATTCACCAAATCGCAGGACCACCTGCGCCAGGACTAGGCCTGGCCTCAAGCCCGCCGCCACTCGACTCGAGTATGCGCCAGAAACTCATCGGCCTGGTATCGTCAAACCGAACAATCCTCGATTTCATCGTGCCTCGTAATCAGCATTCGGGGCACCCCCTAGCCCTTCCAAATCAACCCCCTGGCCTGGCACCCCAGAATAACTTTTTCACCGTATCTCTTCCCTGCTTGCTGCTCCGATTTGATGCTTTAACTCGCATGGATAAAGGCGATCGCACAGGCGCGGAAGAAGTTCTTCAAACCCTGCTGGACCTGGACAGTTCTCTGAGCAGATCAGGTATATTTGGTTATCACCTGCAGTCTTCCGAAGACGTCTATTCAGTTCTTCAATGGATTCTCAGCACCCCAAGACCCCTCAAATTTTCAATTTCGGTCGTGGCCGGCTTAAATGACGGCGATGGAAAATCATCCTCCATCGCGCTCGCTGGATTGGAAAACATCGAAGCTAAACTCAAAGCAAGAAAAACCGAGGATTGGTCGGATTACCTCCTCTATTTCGCTGCGATGACTCAATCTACCTATGACACCGCCTCGCCGGCTCTCATGGCCGCCATGCAGAGTCTGCCACCTTCCGAACGAAGCCGGATATGGATTCGCACTCGAATCGCAAGACTATCCGGAGAACAGGACCGTGAATACGGAGCTTTCCTGCGAGCGATCGCACGGTTAATTGAAATCAGAAATATCCCATTCCCTGAACGCTCTCAATTGGCACATAGAATCATCAACGATGTCCAAATCCGAAGGTATAGTGATCCGGGCAATGGCCACGACGATCTCGGAGTCGAACCGGACTACTATACAATCCCAGGAACCCCGTCCGGAGACGACGTCGGAATAACCATATTTCACTGAGATCCACTTACACCGCGCTCAACACATATCGGCGCACCTCGTCATGATTTCCGGCAAAAGTGAACGTGGCGAGACCAGGCTCGACACGAAAAACCAGACGAAGATCTAGTCCCACGCGGCACTCGAAGTAGTTGCGATGCAGCTTGCGAACGCCCACTCCCGTGTGCCGATGAGGCTTACCCAAAACCACTCGCACGGCATCAATCGTTCGCGCTATTTCCCGACGAGTTGCCTTCGGAAACTCACGAATCCGATCACGGAACCGATCGGTAAGATCAATCTCGAAGATCGGCTTCGAGGTTTCCCGAGTATCGCCGGGTTTTTCCTTTCGCGCGTCCTTGTTCGATTTCATCGTCCATTCTCTTTGTCCATTGGTCGAGCTGAGCAGGTGCAAGGGCGTACTCACGCAGAGCGTAATCCGCAGACTGAACTTCCACTGACTGCAAGGCGATGACCTTATTGCCGCACAAAATGCCAATTTCCTCACCGGCCGCAGCTCGCTTAAGCCAGAAGGTCAGGTTCGCTCGCGCTTCCGTTGGAGAGAGCGTCTTCATATCGACGATATTACGTCGATAAAGAGCGCAAGTCAATCGCATCGCTTTTTTTCCTAATGTTCTGTGCGCGGACGGCGATCGAAGGGGGAACGACGTTAATCCTTTTCAACCGGCCGCAACGTCGCTTTTTTTGGTTCCAATACCAGGTATCCATCCCGATAACCGATACCCAATTCACGATCCAGAGCGGCGGCGAGGGCGTCTTCGCCCTTTAAACCGAGCCGCGCGCGCACCTCGCGGCGCAACCACCAAAAACCCGAATTCCATGAATACAGATGATGACCATGCGGCTGACCGTTGACTGTGCTGATCGATTCGTGAAACGCCGGCATCACCGCCAGCTCCTTCTCCAACCGCCACAAAAGCCGGTCGCTCACCCA
>JAQGOX010000941.1 GCA_028293365.1 Verrucomicrobiales bacterium
GAGGGAGAAGACCGTGTCCCAGTGGAGAATGATTTGGTTGACTTAACCCCTGCAGTCCGTGAAGATGTCCTGCTTGCGCTTCCACAGCATCCGCTGTGTGAGCCAGAATGCACTGGATTGCCTTTGAAGAATGCAGAGCCATCCAGCGGGACGAGTCAGACCGGTAAACCTTCGTCTGCTTGGGCCGAATTGAACAAACTGAAATTTTAACGAGATAATAATATGGGCGTACCCAAGCGAAAACCGTCAAGAAGCCGCCAGCGCATGCGCCGGGCGTATAATAGCGTCCTCACGCTGCCACAATTAAGCGTTTGCCCTCAATGCGCAGCGCCCTTCGTGCCCCATCGCGTCTGCCCGGCTTGCGGGTTTTATAAAAACCGCCAGGTAATCACCGTTCAGGCCCTGGGTTAAGCCATTTTCAATTGAGCGCGGCGGGATGCAATCCTTCTGCGCTCTTTTCGTTTATGCGCATTGTGGTGGATGTCATGGGAGGCGACCACGGGTGCGGTGTCGTGGTCGAGGGCGCCAAAATGGCACTCGAAGGAAATTCCCAAATCCAACAGCTTTTTCTGGTTGGAAATGAATCCGAGATCAAGGCTGCTATTGCGACCAAAGGCCTGACCGACCAACGTATCACCATTGTTCACGCCAGCCAGGTATTAACGATGGAAGATAAACCGGTCGAAGGACTTCGCCGCAAAAAAGATTGCTCCATATTACGGGCCATGGACCTCGTGAAAGAGGGCCGGGCAGAGGCCGTCATTTCTACTGGCAATACGGGGGGGTTGGTGGCCGCAGCGACCATTCGACTGCGGACGCTTCCCGGAGTGGACCGGCCCGCAATCGCAACGGTCATTCCCTCAGAAAAAAGCGCTTTTGTACTCATTGATGCCGGCGCAAATCCAGATTGCAAACCGGTTCATCTATTACAGTCGGCCATCATGGGAAGCATTTACTCCCGGGAAATCCTCGGGCGGGATCGACCCCGAGTCGGGATTCTCAGCAACGGGACTGAAACAACGAAGGGCACTGATCTCACACGCGAAGCCCTTAAACTGTGTGCCGAAGCCGATCTAAATTTCATTGGTTACGTGGAAGGCCATCATTTATTTTCCGATGCTGTGGAAGTTGTTGTAACTGATGGATTTGTAGGAAACATCGTCCTAAAAACCTGCGAAAGCATGGGCAAGGCCATTGTTCGCACGTTAAAAAGCGAGTTAACGGCAAATCCACTCCGCAAGTTCGGGGCGGCTATTGCCGCAGGCGCATTTAAGGGAATCAAGAAACGAATGGACCCGGAGGCGTATGGAGGCGCTCCTTTACTTGGTCTCAATGGAAATGTTATAAAAGCGCATGGCTCAGCACGTGAAAAAGCAATTATGAATGCCATTCGCGTTTCCGCCCAAACCGTGACCCATCAGATCAATCAGTTGATTGTCGCCGAAATTGGCAAGGCCAACGCACGCATCGAAACTTCGAGGCAACCATTGGCAGTTGGCGTTAAAACATGAATTCGTCCTTACCCCGCTTCAAAAACCCCAGAGCCAAACACGATTTCAAAGGCAGAAGTTGCTCGGTATCTGCGGTCGGATCCTACGTCCCGGCGCGCATCCTCACGAATGCCGACCTGGAAAAAATGGTCGACACCAGCCACGAATGGATCATGAGCCGGACCGGCATCGAACAACGCCGCATCGCTGCCGCAGACGAATTCACCTCGGACATGGCTGCAAAAGCCGCCCAAATTGCCATGAAACGGGCCGGCATTCTGCCAGAGCAGATCGAGTTAATTATCGTCGCCACCATCACTCCGGACATGCTGTTTCCTTCCACTGCCTGCCTGGTACAAAAAAAGATCGGCGCCGTTCGGGCTGCGGCGTTTGACGTCGAAGCGGCTTGTTCCGGTTTCATCTTCGGATTGGAAATCGGCCAGCAATTCATCATGTCGCGCACTTACGACACCGTGCTCGTCATTGGTGCGGAAAAATTATCGTCCATCATCGACTGGACCGATCGAAATACCTGCGTCTTGTTCGGTGATGGTGCCGGAGCAGCCATTCTGCAAAACCGTCCCCACAGCCACGGATTGCTCACAGCGTGCATGGGATCCGACGGTGGGCGCGGTGATCTCCTCTCCATGCCCGGGGGTGGAAGTCGCTGCCCGGCCACAGCCGCCTCGGTCGCCGCAAAATTGCACTATCTCCGCATGGATGGAAAAGAGACTTTCAAAAATGCGGTGAACGCAATGATGACCGCGGCGCAGGAAGCCTTGCGACGATGCGAAATTGATATTACAAAAATCAAATGTGTCATCCCTCATCAGGCCAATCGACGGATTATTGATGCAGTCGCGGAAAGACTCGGTGCAACCAAGGAACAGCTCTTCGTCAATCTGGAGCGATATGGCAACACGTCTGCAGCCTCCGTTGCCATTGCCCTCGACGAAGCCGTCGCCACCGGACGTTTCTCTCGCGGCGATTTGATACTCCTGATTGTCTTCGGCGCGGGATTGACCTGGGGCGCTGCCGTAATCGAGTGGTAAGCGCTGGAAACAAAGCCGGCAAACGCCTATCGCACGATAACCCGGAGCGCGGAACGCCGGGGCTGGCTGGCGGGCGAATTCGCGGGAAAACCAAGGGGTTCTTTAAGGGTATTCCCCCTGCGCGGTTAGTGGTGCATCGTCTCAGACTAAGAACGTCTTCCCCCTTCTGGTGCGTTTTGGCCCGATTGATAACCTCACACCATGAAAAAAGAATTTGTGATTGAAGCGCGCTCCCTCGGTAACTGGAAGGCGCTGGGTCAGGCGCTGATGGCCGCCGCCGCATTGCTCAGTGCAACGGCCAATTGCGTGGCGTCGCATGCTCAGAAAAATGCGGAGCCTGAGAGTTACCGGCGCGTCGCTTTTGTGGGCACAGCGGTCGCCAAATCGACTGTCGGTGATGTCGAATATTTCTCCGGAACAAAGTGGGTGCCCGCCAAAGCGGGCCAGGTATTTAATTGCGAACAAATTTGCCGGACCAAGGGTAACGGGAAAGCTGTCTTTCAGATGCGCACCTCTGGGTCGCTCGTTCGGGTGGCGGAAAATACAATCGTTCGTTTTTGCGCCCTGGATCAGACTATGGCGGTTGCAAGCCTGACCGGTTACGAAGCCGCCGCAGGAGGGGCGACAGTGCGTGCCGTTCGGGGTGCTGCGGAATATCTTAATAAGGATTCGAAATGGCAGACGATTCGTGTGAACTCGACCTTGCCCGCTGGCGCTACCGTTCGCACGCTGGAAAAAACCATCGTGGACCTTTTCTTCGCTGATTCCGGGCTCGTGATGCGAATCAGCCCCGACTCTCAAGTTATCCTGAATCAGATCCCAGTGGTCGCGGCTGGAGAAATCCAGACCAATCAAAAGACCGGCAGTCTGCTGGCCCAGGTGGATACTTCGAGTCGATAATTGGTTCGGTCAGGCGCAGGCTTGTTTTCGCGGGGAAAAATCCCCGCAGCGTTTTGAGCCTGGAAACATTTTGTGTGGATTGCAGCGCAGTTCGGGATCGAAGACCGAGCGCAATCGTTTCATAGCTTCAAGGCTCGAAGCATCGAATTGACGGGGCATGAAATCAATTTTCTCGACCCCAATCCCATGTTCGCCGCTGGCGCTTCCTCCGAGCTCAATACATTTTGCGAGTATATCTTCTCCGGCCTGAACCGCTTTGCGAACCTGCTCGGGATCACGTTCATCGTAGAGGACGAGTGGATGAATATTTCCGTCGCCAGCATGAAAAACGTTCGGAATCCGCAACTCATATTTTCGGCTCGTTTCCTGAATGAAGCGCATGATTTCAGGCAGTTTCGAACGCGGAACAACGCCATCCTGAGTGAGGAAGTTGGGGCTTAAACGGCCGATCGCACCGAACGCACGTTTTCGGCATTTCCAAAGCAGCGCGCGCTCCGCGGCATCTTTTGCGACGCGCACTTCTTTGGCTCCATTTTTACGGCAGATTTCCTGGACCAATGCGGCTTGACGTTCCAGGGCAGATCTTGGAGCCGTGTGCGTCGCATCCGCAGCACTTCCGGCCAAGCCATCCAACTCAATGATCAATACCGCACCGGCGTCGAGTGGGAACCCGAAA
>JAQGOX010000042.1 GCA_028293365.1 Verrucomicrobiales bacterium
GATGCTGCCGTCTTTGTGGTACTCGATGTGCTCTTTTTGTGCTGTTTTTTTGGTAGGCATATTTTTTCAGTGACCAGGCGATGATGTAGAATAATCCAATATCGCCGCGAAAACACAAGAAAACCCGCACTCCCTCGGAACAATCTCGCCACGGAAGATGAGAATGGTTGGCACCTTTTTTCGCAACAAAGCAATGTCGTTCGTGTTAAATTCCGCGGTAACGCTCTATGACATTAAATTCTTTGATAAACACGGCCAGAGAGCGGGGCGCGAGTGATATTCATCTGGAATCGTCCCTCCCGGCCGCGTTGCGGATATCATCCAATCTCCAGGTTTTTGGCGAACCGATCGCGGCGAATGACATGATGGCAATGGCTATGGAGGTGGTGGGAGATGATTGTTGGGCTCAATTTGCGGAGCGGGGATCGTTCGATCAATCCAAAACGATTGAGGGTGTTCGTTGCCGAATCAACGTATTGAAAACGGCTCGGGGTCTCGGAATGGCGATTCGGCTGCTTTCTTCCTTCCAGGCCAGTATCGAACGGCTGAACCTTCATCCCGATCTTAAGAAACTCGTCGCAAATCAACATGGACTGATACTGGTGAGTGGCCCTACTGGCAGTGGGAAATCATCGACGATGGCGGCGTTGATCCAGGAAATCAACCAAACCGAATCGCGGCACATAATCACCATCGAACAACCAATCGAATATCAGTTCAAGCCGCAGCGGTCATTCATCCGGCAACGGGAAGTTGGCCGCGACACTCCATCCTTTGAACAGGCACTGATCGACGCGCTCCGGGAAGATCCGGATGTGCTCATGGTGGGCGAAATGCGTGAGCCTGAAACGATGAGGTTAACGCTTAATGCCTCGGAAACAGGGCATCTGGTTCTCGCGACAATCCATTCCGCCTCCGCTGCCGAAGCACTGCAGCGCATGGTTTCGGCCTTTCCCTCAGAAATCCAAAATGCTATTTCCGCGCAACTGGCCGATACGCTTGTGGGTGTGGTCTGCCAGCGCCTTCGTTTTAATCCTGAATTGAACATCCGCCTGCCCGAATGTGAGATTTTACGCCCGACTCACGCGGTGAAGAATTTCATACGCCGGAGCGAATTTCATCAGGTGATTTCAAGTATGGAGACTGGCGCAGACCATGGCATGTGGACGTTTACCCGGTATCGATCCTGGATGGTCAACCGCCGTGATTGGTATGTTCCAGCCGCGCACGCAAAAGATCTTTCTACAGTCGATGAAGTTCCTCGCGCGAAGGATATGCCGACCATGGCCGCGCGAGGGGTGCACAAGGCGGTCAAATCTTCGCCGTCTTCAAAAGCGAATCCGAGTGGCAGGATTGAGATTGAACCCGATGATGGCGGACTCGAAAAGATATTGAAAAAGCTGACCTGAGCGGGCGACGCAGGGAAGCTGGCTCGGTGCGCTCGACCTGCTTGGGTGAGCTGACAAGTTCGTTACGCCCGCGCGAACGGCCCAGCGGTCCGTTCGCTACCTGTGCGTTCGAAAGGTAGGGCGCTGACCGCTGGGCGGCGCCTGCGGGCGTTACGGACGTGTGCGTAATGGTCGCGGTGTGGAGCGCATTTGAGCGTCCTTTGATTGCCACAAGGATACCCTGGCGGAAGCTCGGAACGGCTCGGTGCGCTCGACCTGCCGGGTTGATTGGACAGTTTCGTTACGCCCGCGCGAACGGCCCAGCGGTCCGTTCGCTACCTGTGCGTTCGAAAGGTAGGGCGCCATCGCTGGGCGGTGCCCGCGGGCGTTACGGACGTGTGCGTATTAGCCGTGCCAGGGCTCTTACAGAAATCCTGGATTATTTGCCGTAAGTTAAACGTTCGGCGAGGCGTGGCGGCAAACCCGCTTCCAGGATCTTTCGTTGGGTGGTTGCCATATCGTAGTCCAGGCGGCGCAGCTCGATCGATCCTTCCACCATGTCATAAATAACATAGGTGGCTTTGGGCACGCCGTCGCGCGATTGACCCACACTTCCGACGTTTACAAAATACTTGCGACCTGGTTCGACTTTGAACTTCGAATAGGTGCCGCCCCGCACCATGGTGTCGCGAATGAATGCCACGGGCACGTGGGTGTGGCCGAAGAAACAGACGCTGGTGTTCTGATAGGTGAAGCTGGCAGCAGCGGCCAGTTTATCAAAAACGTAACCCCATCTTTGAGGTCCATCGAGGGTGGCGTGAACAAGGGTGAAGTTTGCCAGCAGGCGGATATACTTTAAATCGCGCAGCCATTGCCGGTCTTCAAGCGAAAGTTTATCCCGGGTCCAATTAATCGCTTCCGCAGCATGCGGGTTAAAGCCTTCAAGATCTGTTTCACTCGAACAATATTCGTCGTGATTGCCTTTCACGACCGGCATGTTCATGGCGCGCACGATATCGAGGCACTCCTTCGGATTGGCGTTGTAACCGACCACGTCACCAAGACAGGCGTAATGGGTGCAGCCCTGCGCTTTGGTGTCCTCAAGCACAGTCTGCAGCGCCTCCAAATTGGCGTGTATATCAGCGATAATGGCGTACTTCATTTCCTCACCCGACTAATTCAGCTAACAATTTCAAAACCTCGAAAATCATTTTTGGCTTCACTCCAGGAGGTTTTCTCCTGGGCGATGCAACTCCCTACACCGGACTCCCGGATCCCTTTTTGAAAGGCTTCGAGTTCGTCCCGAGTGCCCTCTACGGTCAATTCTACCCTGCCGTCTGACAAATTGCGAACCACACCAGTTACTTCGTAACCAGCGGCCAGTGCTTTAGTAGCGTAACGAAAGCCTACCCCCTGGACCCGCCCGGAGTATAAAATTTGCAAACGACTGCGATTCACGCTTTTCCGCAACCTCTGTTCTTATCAAACCATTAAAACACAAGGGCAGCAACCAGCAAAGGTTTGCCGCCCCGACTCGCTGTGATGTAGCCACATCCGTACCAATTGAAGCAACGTTTTTATTGCTACCCTTGTATTGACAGGACAATTCAGTGCCCAAAAGGCGATTTTTGAGCTGTGTCCACACTAAACAGCAGTTCGATGCTCCGCACTGTGCGTTCCAAGGCACAGCCAAAGGACCTGCCAAGGCATCCGTGATTTCGCAGGTTTTTAACGCATGTGGCGTTCAGATCGAACATATTCTTCGAGCAAAAGCGCAGGGGAGCCTGGCGACCCTGCGGGAACCTATTGAACCGCAGTCGAGTTTTTGACTTCCGCCTCGCGTTGAAGCCTTTGGCGCTCCGCAGTTTTGGCAAAAGGGTAATAGACCAGCATCGCTATGATGATAGAGATAACTCCCCAAACAGCGGCTCTCCAATCGCCTCCGGAAACCAGATAATGTCCGATGATCGGAGGAGTGGTCCAGGGAACGTTGACGAATGGACGGTGGATAATGTTCCACTGCATGAGCAGAAAACTACCAGCCGTAAGGATCAAGGCGTTGAGGATATAGGGAACCATGAAAATTGGGTTCAGGACGATGGGGAACCCGAAAAAGATCGGCTCGTTGATCTGGAAAATTTGGGTTGGAAGGGAAATTCGGCTGATTTTGCGAAAGCCGGGCTCTTTAGAGTTCATCATGATTAAAGCGAGTGCAATGGTTGCGCCCGTTCCGCCGACATTCACGAAGGTCGTGAAGAAGCCATTGGCTGTCACATAGGGAAGGGGCAGACCTTGCGTGGTCGCGAGTACATTTGCGGTCAGGTACTGGAGGAATATGGGGGCGACGATCGCGTCCATCGCGTTGTCGCCATTGATGCCCACTGACCAAAGCAGGGTTACCAAAAAGGCATACACGAGAATGCCTGGCAAGGTATTCAGGGCAAAGACCAGGGGTTTAAAAGCCGATTCAATCAAGTGATTGATATCAATTCCCCAAACGAAGCGTATCAGCCAGAAAATCAGGACGAGGAAGAACATTGGAATCAGCGAAAGAAACGACTCATAGACTACTTGCGGAACATTTTCGGGTAACTTGATGACCAGGTTTCTGTCGGTGAAATACTTTTGCACCCGCACTGATATCAGCGCGATAATGATGGCGGTGAACAAGCCCTTGGATCCCAGACTATCCATTGAAAGGGTAAGGTCTTCCAGTTTGATCGAAATCATCAGGAAAATCAGGGTTGCCATCGAAGCACTGACAATGGCTTCCTGCTTTAATCGTTGGCCCAGGTCGTACCCGATCGCGAAGCAGACAAACACGGCCAGCAAGCCGAACGTAGCGGTCACCGGAACCTGCAAAAGCTGCAAATACGGGGCAACCTTCGCATCCCAGCCTCCCACCGGGAGGTAAGAGACAATCATGAACAATCCGCCAATGATCGTCAGTGGCACAACCGAAACCATGCCCGCGCGAATGGCGGAAAGATAAATGTTATCGCTCAGCGCGGTCAGCGCCGGAACGATATGCTGGTTAAGAATGCTTTTCGTTTCGCTCAAAGAGGGCTCGCATTCTTACTCAAAGCATTGCGGTTGTCGTACACTTTTTCGAAAGCGCGAGCGATATCATCCATATCCTTGCGCGATCCCAAAAAGAGGCTTTGCTCCAGCCAGATGGTTTGATCGCACAGCAGGTCACTATTCGGGATCTTTGACTTTGTATAGTCGAGCCTGTCGGCGGCTTTCGGAATGTACGGTCCAAACGCTTTGTTGCGGAAAAACGGCTGATTGGGCAATGAAACAACGTAACCGCCGGAGCAGGGGATGCCCTCCGCCTGAAGCGCTTTAATAACTTCGTTCCGATGCGCGCCGAATCTGGCGGCGTCAACGCGAAGCATGAAAAGATGGTAGCTATGCCGCGTGCACCCGGTCGGCCGCTTTTGAGGAAAGATTCCAGGTAGATCGTTCAGCTTCGCCGCAAGGTACTGGCCGTTTTGGTCACGCTTCCTCGTCTGCGTCTCGAGACGGTCCAGTTGGCAATTGAGAATAGCCCCCTGGAATTCTCCGAGCCGGTAGTTTCCGGACATGACGTGATGTTCATACCAAAGGCCTCCCGGTATCCTGCCACAGCTCTGAATGGAACGACACGCTTCAGCAAGATCGTCATCGTTGGTTGTGATAATGCCCCCTTCGCCAGAGGTCATATTCTTGCTTGATTGAAATGAAAACGATCCTAAATGGCCGACGGAGCCGGCTGGCTGATCTTTGAATCTGCCGCCGTGCGCGTGAGCTGCGTCTTCAATCACGATCAGTTTGCGCCTTTTCGCGATTGCCATAATCGCCGTCATATCCGCGACCTGCCCGGCAAAGTGAACCGGGATAATCGCTTTGGTGCGCGGTGTGATGGCTGCCTCGATCGCTTTCGGACAGATGTTGAAGGTTTCGAGATCCACATCCGCAAAGACTGGAACAGCGTTTGCCTCGACGACTGCGGAGGCCGTGGAGAAGAATGTATAAGGCGGAACTATCACCTCGTCTTCGGCCTGGATTCCGGCCGCGAGCAGCCCGATGCGGAGAGATACGGTCCCATTCACCACAGCTATACCATGCTTGCAGCCGTGTTCAGCGGCGAATCGGCTTTCAAATAGCGCGACCTCGTTTCCCTGGAGCCGTCCCCATTTGCCACTGTGAAGCGTTCGCAGGAGCCGCTTCTCTTCCGTCTTTCCAAAGACCGGCCAGCGTGTGAAGGGGGTCGTGCGCACCGGTTTGCCACCGAACAGAGCGAGTTTTTGAGACATGGTTGCGTTTATATTTTTTGTATTAAAATACTTTTCCCATGTAAATCACGCCGTCCTTTTCGGAACCGACGCGGATTAATTCGCGGAACCCGAGTCGCTGGTAAAAGCCAAATGCAGCGGTGTTCGGAATGCTGACTCCGAGATGCGCTCCTGGAGATCCACGCTGCTTCAGTCTTGCCATAACCCCTTCGAGCATGAGGCGGCCATATCCGCGATGTTGCGCGCGAGGTAGTAAATCAATATGCAGATGTGAAGGGTAAACCGCGTATGGCTCGGGACAAAAGTAATCGGGATGATGATACCAGCTATGGACCATCTCCGCCCGAGTCCACTGGCCTGGATCGCCCGTCGCTTCAGGAAATCGTTTGCATAACTCGGGACGCCAGTCCGCCTCGTAGCGAACGAAAAAAGTTCGCGAATCGAACGCGCCCAGCGCGTAACCGCACACTCCTTCGTCGTCTTCAAGAATCAGGCTTAAATCCGGCTCATAGGCCAAATACGGTCCGACGAAAATCCTTCCTAACGCATCGG
>JAQGOX010000900.1 GCA_028293365.1 Verrucomicrobiales bacterium
ATTTTCAGTGGAAAAGCAGGCGCTACAAATACACCTTCGGGTCCTGATAGAATAGCTCCATGTTCCCCTTTTTTTACGATCACGTATTTGGGGCCCAATTTGTGCACTTTTTTGAGCGCATTCACCAGATTGTGTTCTTCTGTCAGTTGGCGTGCTTCGCTGTCGTTTAGAACGAAAACGTCCACACGTTTGAGCAGCCGCAGTAAATCGGCGAGCGCTATATTGAGCCAGAGATCCATCGTGTCCGCGATCACGAACTTCGGCTTGTTCATCTGGTCGAGAACGTGATGCTGCAGCGCTGGCGCGATGTTCGCGAGCAAGACATACGGGGTCTCTTTGTACGATTGAGGTAAAGTTGGGCTGAAAGTTTCGAACACTCCAAGCTCGGTGGTGAGCGTTTGGCGGTTATTCATGTTCATCTCGTATTCGCCTGCCCAGTGGAAGGTCTTTCCAGGCACAATCTGAAGCCCCTCCAGGTTCACCCGATGCTTCTTGTACAATTGAATGTAACGCTTCGGAAAATCTTCGCCGACGATGCCGACCATTTTGGTGGGAGCGAAAAAACTCGAGGCGATCGCGGCATAGCTCGCAGAGCCGCCCAGTAATCGCGGATTTTCCGCAGTGGGTGTTTTAATCGAATCAAGAGCTGTGGAACCAACAACAAGAACCATAGAAAAGTGGGGATATGCCTGCTCAGCGAGCGGCGGGAATTAATGCACGTAAAAAAACCATTCGCCGCTTTTATACAGTCCGCGAACTTTGAAGCAAGCCAATTGGCTCGAATTTTATGCTATTCGAATCCGAAATCCCCAGTCGGTTCTCCGGGGCGGTGCCTTTAAAACTGCCGATGAGGAGGCGTAAAAAAGATCGGTTTGCGCTCTGGTTGAAACGCCGGAGCAGGGGATGCGGAGAAAGTGGATGAAGACGAGAAAGTCGGCGCGGATGGCAATTTACTGGCAAAGCTTTCGGTGCCACTCGTGCGGGGAATTCCGGCCGCAGGCGAAAAGCTCTGCGAGGAGTCTGCGGTCGAGGACGTCCCAAATCCCGCAACGCCTCGTCGGGGTGCAAACGGGTTCGCTTCCTGACGGGTTACGTCGTTTTGTGTATTTACCGGATCGCTACTTGCTGAAAAGCTTGAACCACTCGAGCGGGGCGCAATAATTTTGGCGAAGTCCGCGTCGTGTTGCCTCATCTCCCTTTCCCGATCAGCTCTGCGGGCAGATTCACTGGGCTCCGGCGCAAAATTCTGCAACGCATTCGCACGCGAAAGGTCACCTACGCTGCGCAACACCCCATCTGTCCGTTCATTTTGTCTGAGCAAGCTCCCAAGGCTCAGTTCGGGGGTAAGGGAACTCTTGTCGGCGTCTGATTTTTGATCGCGCCCGTCAATATCGTCTTTATCACTATCGACGCTTTCCTTGCTGGATGAGTTTTTTTTGCGCAGTACGATATTATCGCTTGGATGATCGTAAAATTGTTCTTGAACAGTTTTCGGCTTTTTTTTCTCCGCATCCAGAGAGATTTCGTTTGCTTGAAGATTTTGTTCAGATCCTGGTTTGTCCTTATCCTTTGGATCGATAAACATCCAGTTTCGCTTCTTGTCCAAATACTCTTCGAGCTTCTGGCTCATCAGTGGGTTGGCCGTGGGTCTGGCGGCGGTAGGCACGCCCACTTCGACGGGCACATCCGCTTGCGGAACTGAGTTATTTGACTTCCCAAATCGGTTCGAAATCCGCTCATCGCGGGTGGTTGGCTTCGGGACATCCAACTGTTCAGGGGAATCCGAGAAATGAATTTTCTCTCCAGCATGAACGCTGTTTACAAGCCACAATCCGGTAAATGAGAGGACCCCCAGTCTTCGGAGTGAACTGTAAAAATGGCAATTCATCTTTGAGTGATATTTTATACAGCTATTTAGGCGCCCAGTCAACCAAAAGGCCCCGTCCAAAAAAGCACTCAATTCTTCCTAAAAGAATCGGTTCGAGCTCGCAAAAACCGTCTCTCATTTTCCGCCAATGCCTGGGGCCTGCAGTTCGTAATTCAGAATCGATAGACAATAAAATGCAGCGGTTTCACTGCGCAATATGAGCTGTCCAAGGGTGATTGGCAGTGCTCCTGAACCTCGGATGGCATTGATTTCCGCAGGGGTAAAGTCGCCCTCCGGCCCCACCCAGACCGTTGCGGTGGATGGGAGACGCTTTCGATCGTCGCTGAATTCTTTGAAGTACTTTCGCGGATGTTGCGCATCCGGCTGCAGTGTCGCAATGAGCGGAAGCTCTGGCCTTTCGCCGCGAGATAAAAAAGCGTTGACGGTCATTGGCATTTCGATTTGCGGCAACCAGGTCGATCCGCATTGTTTGATCGCTTCAATGGCAGTTGCCTGCCACTTTTCGACTTTCGCCGCGGCGGATTCCTCCTGAAGTTGAACCACCGAACGATCAGCGAGCAATGGCACAATGCGGTGAACCCCCAGTTCCGTTGCTTTCTGGACGATCGATTCCATCATTTTACCCTTTGGAATGGCTTGTAAAAGGGTGACTTGATAGGGCGGGCGGGGATTGGTGTTTTTTTGCAGAACCTTGAGCGTCAATGTATCCTGGCTGCCCACCTGAACTTCGCACATATACTCGGTGCCGGCACCATCAAGCGCGACCGCGCGCTCGCCATCGCGGATGCGCAGGACGCGGAGGCCGTGGTGGGACTCGCGTTCGGAAAGATGCAGAACCTTTGCCTGGCTTTGAGCGGGGTCAATGTAAAACCGGTGCATGTGCGATTTGTCAATTTATGGGCGGTATTAACGGAATAATGCTTTGGCTTTTTCGAAGAAGCCGCGGCTGATCGGGTTCACATTGGCATCGCACAATTCCGCAAATTCCTGCAGTTTCGCTTTTTGCGCGCCGTTCAAATGGGATGGCACTTCGACGATTACCCGGACATGTAGATCGCCATGACCGTAACCTTGGACATTTTTTGCACCTTTGCCCTTCAATCGAAACAGGGTGTTTGTTTGAGTTCCCGGAGGGAGCTTGATCTGGGCTTTTCCCGACAAAGTTGGCACTTCGATATCCGCACCCAGCGCGGCCTGCACGAACTGGACCGGCACCTCGCAAATTAAATCATCGCCTTCGCGCTGGAAAATCTCGTGTGCTTTAACATGTAGGATTATATAAAGATCGCCCTGTGCCCCGCCGCGCATCCCTGCTTCCCCGTTTCCCGTCGAGCGTAAGCGCGAACCGGTGTCGACACCTGGGGGGATCTTGACTTTGATTTTTGAGGTCCGCTCTTTTCGGCCTGCGCCACCGCAGCCGCGGCACGGCTTTTCAATAATTTGCCCAGATCCTTCGCATCGAGAGCATGTTTGCGCGATGCTAAAAATACCGCGCGCTGTAATGACCTGCCCGCGGCCTCCGCAGGTTGGACAGCTTTTTCTGCTTGACCCCGTTTCGGCGCCAGACCCGTGACAGACCTCACAAGCGTCTAGTTTGGTCAGCGTGATTTCTTTTTCACAGCCGAGAACTGCTTCTTCGAACAGGATCTCCATATCATACCGCAGATCCGCACCTCGTTGTGGTCCGGTCGGGTCCTGTCGTGAGCCGCCGAAAAGCTCTTCAAAAATACTTCCACCGCCCCCGCCGCCCCCTGCGAAGGCCTCTCGGAATATATCAAAAGGATCGTGGAAGCCTTCACCACCTCTGCCTCCGAACCCGCGCGAACGGGAATCAAAAGCGGCATGGCCATATTTATCGTAGGCCGCCCGTTTTTGCGTGTCACTGAGGGCTTCATAAGCCTCACCAATCTCCTTGAATTTTTCCTCAGCGGTTTTGTCCCCGGGATTTTTGTCCGGGTGGAATTTGACCGCCAATTTTCGATAGGATTTCTTGATCTCGTCGGCAGTGACGGTTCTTTCGATTTCAAGCACCTCGTAATAATCGCGTTTGGCCATAGTACGTTGCATCGGCTCAGGCGGGCTTGCGTGCGATAATAACTGTCGCGGGTCGCACGAGGCGATCGCGCAGCTTATATCCTTTTCGCAACTGCTGGATTACTTGTCCTTCCGGCACCTCGGCATTCTCCTGCTGAGAAACTGCTTCGTGCCAGTTTGGATCAAACTGTTGATTCCGGGCGTCAATTTCTTCGAGGCCAGAATCGGTCATGGCCGCTTTAAGCTGGCTGTGGATCATTTGCACACCGGTTTTGAGCGAGTCGGAATTCCCCGCGGCTCCGCTCGCTGCGGTAATGGCGGCCTCGAAATTATCGAGGATGGGGATCAGCTTTTCGAGCAGGGATTCGTTAGCGTATTTGATGGCATCCTGCTTTTCCCGCGCGGCGCGCTTTTTGTAATTATCGAAATCAGCCGTCATTCGCACTACCCGGTCCCAATGCTCATCCGATTTAGCCGCTTTGGCTTTTAATTCTTCCAAATTCAATCCATCGCTACTCTGTTCCGCATCCACGCTCGCGCCCATTTCCGGTGCCGGAGTTGTATCTTCAGTCATGTCCGCCATAGCTAACCTTTCGTTCAGTGCTCATCAAAGAGGCGAAAACATACACAAGTGCCCCCCACAGGGCAACCATGAGGAAGCGGCCCGGAATTCGGACCCCAAGCCCGGTTTCAAACACCGTTTTTTCACGTAAAGGCAATCCGGCAAATCACAACCGAAGCCCCCATTCCCACGAAGTCGGCTATCAGGCCCGCTGGGACCGCATGCCGAGTCCGGCGGATGTTGACTGCCCCAAAGTAAACTGCAATCACATAAAATGTGGTTTCGGTGCTTCCGAATAACGTCGCCGCTGTGCGGCTGATCAAATGGTCCGGCCCATACTGTTTAACCAGTTCGGACAGAATTCCGAGCGACCCGCTGCCGCTCAATGGACGCATCAATGAAATCGGCAGAAGCTCGCTCGGGAAATGCAGGTAATTCAGAAATGGTCCGGCAAATTGTCCTATTAATTCGATTCCTCCCGCTCCGCGAAACATGCTGATCGCTACCAGCAGCGCAACCAGAAACGGAATTATTTTGAGTGCCACTGAGAACCCCTCTTTCGCTCCCTCTGTAAACTCCTCATACACCTTGAGTTTTTTAAGAGATGCAATCAACGGCACGAATGAGAGTAGAAACGGGATTGCCAGAGCCGAAACGACATTGACCAGCTTCGAGACTCTCCCACCCTGCGCTACAGCTGCTCCCTGCCAAATCATATAAGCTATCGCACAAAACCCAAGGAGGTACACCAGCACCACGGCCCGGCCAAAAGTCGAAAGAGGACTTGAGGATTGCGTTAATTCCGAAATATCCCCCGGAACACTCGCCTGTGCGGTCTCCGAACGAAGCGTTTCCAGGCTTGCTGGCGGAGATCTCCAAATGCGTTCAAGGCTTTTGACCGCGATGATTCCCGCCGCGGTCGAACAGACCGTGGCTAAAAATGCGGTCCCGATAATGGCGGTTGGATCGACCGACTTTGCCGCCGCAAGGATGGCGATGGCAGTAACGGGAATCAACTGTACCGAACTCGTATTGATTGCCAAAAAGGTGCACATCGCGTTGGTCGCGGTACCAGGGTGCGGATTTAGCCTTTCCAGGTCTTTCATCGCCCTGATCCCAAGGGGGGTGGCGGCATTGTTTAAACCAAGCATGTTGGCTGCGATATTCATGAGCATTGATCCCATTGCAGGATGGTCCGGGGGCACGTCCGGGAACAAACGACGCATCACAGGTCGCAGGAGGGTTGCGAGACCTTGAACCAAACCGGCTTTTTCGGCCAGCCGCATGATGCCGAGCCAAAGTGCCATCACGCCGACCAGCCCAAGCGCAAGCGTAACGGCTGTTTCCGCACCCTTAATCGCCCCTTCCGTCACCGCTGGCAAACGCCCGGAGAAGCCGCCGAGAAAAACGGCAGCGAGCACCAACCCCAGCCATATTGTGTTCAACATACTTCTGTTTAGAATGTCCTTGAAGCTTTCGCGAGCAGGAAAGCAATTTCAACTCATC
>JAQGOX010000050.1 GCA_028293365.1 Verrucomicrobiales bacterium
TAAAGAGCAAGTGAACCAGGACATGCACCGTACCGGGGGCCCAAAAACGGGCGGCTCGAACTTCGCCATGGTGGACGGGAGCGCCCGGTTGTTTCCGTATGGCGGTTCTGTGCGGCCGGTTAACCTCTGGGCGGTGACTGAATTGTGGCGCGCGGCACCGGTTACGTTGCCTTAAATGCTGATAAAGAAATGGGATCGAATGGCCAGGTTGCGCCATTTTTGCAAACGCGTGGGTCGATTGGAATTAAAAGTTTCGTGCGAATGCCTGCTATTTTGGGGTGAAATTTGACCTTATGCTGCGAATAGTAGCGTTCTTTCTTTTGGCCTCGGTCGCTGTTGGGGCGCGAGCTGAGTCCGCGCCCGTGATTATAAATGAGCTCATGTACCATCCTCCCGGCGACCAGGAAGCGTTGCAATATATTGAACTTTTAAATAGGGGCGATAGTTCTGTTGATTTGTCCGGCTGGAGCTTCGCGCACGGTGTAAAGTTTGCGTTTCCGCAGAAGACGGTCTTGCCAGGACACGGTTTTCTGGTGGTCTGCCGAAATCTGAAAGCCTTTCGAGCAGCCTATAAAATCGAAGGGTTGGTTTTGGGGGATTTTACGGGCAAGTTGAGTCACCACGGAGCGAAAGTCGAACTTGTTAATTCCGCAAATCAGGTCGTCGAGAGCTTTAAATATTCCGATCAGGCTCCGTGGCCAGGCGCGGCGGATGGATATTCGAATTCACTGGAACGCATCTGTCCAACTGCATCCCCTGAGAGCCCCTATAATTGGGCTTCATCCGAGATTGGGAAGGCCAAAGGGTCGCTGGGCGGGTCTCCTGGAAAAGTAAATTCTTGTTATTCTCCCGAGTCGCTTCCGGTTGTAAAAGTGGTAATGGCGGAAAGCTGCGTTTCCCCGGGCGAAGCGATCCGGGTTTCGGCTACCATTACCAGTGAAAATCCGATTGAAAACGCAGTGCTTCATTACACGTTTGGAGCTGGGCCAAAACGCGCGCGCTCTAACAATATTCCAATGCATCGGATTTCCGGAGATGCTCGATCGGGCCAATATGAAGCGACGATCCCACCTGGAGAGGAAGGTGATTTAATTCGATTCACAATCGAAGCGAGTGCACATAATGGCATCTCGCGTATTGAACCGGCGGTTCATGAGCCGCGTCCGGCCTTTTCGATTTATGTGACCGCTCCTAAATCTCGGGGACGAATTCCCCGGGTCGCCCTTTTGAATGTCGGAAACACCAGGAACGGCGGTGCGAAGTTTCGGCCGCCGCTGGAAGCAGATTCAAAATTCGGATATAACGCGCTGATTTATATTCCGCCGAGCGGAAAAATCGAGGTGTTTGATTTTGTCCAGGTGCGTGGCAGAGCAGGAGGTTGGAAGGTTCATTTCAATAAAGATCGATTGTTGGACGGGATGAGCGAACTGAATGTGATCTTCGAAGGTCCTGAACGTTGGGTCCTCTCGGAGCATCTTGCCTACCAGTTATACCAGATGGCAGGCCTGAAGCCAGAAAAGAGCGGACACTTTCGCTTGTCCGTGGATGGCCGGTCCCTGGGATATTATTTGTTCGTGGAACAACCCAACAAAACCTTTCTCGCGCGCACGAAACGGAATGCCGATGCCAATGTTTACAAAATTATTTGGTACGCAAATGGCATTGTCGAAAAGCACGAAAAGAAGACCAATCGCACTGGGGGTTATGACGATATCGTCAGCGTCATCGAAAATCTGGATCGAAAAGCGGGACAGGCCCAATGGGAGTACATTAACCAGCAGTTTAATGTGGACGAGGTGGTCAATTATTTCGCGATCAACATGTGCATTCAGAATTGGGACGGCTTTTTTAATAACTATTTTGCCTATCACGACACGGCGCCGGGTGGAAAGTGGGAGATGATTCCCTGGGATGAAGACAAAACATGGGGCGATTACGATGGTGCATCGAGTTCCTATGACTGGTACACGATGCCTTTGACCACAGGCATGAATGGGGATTCTCCATCCAAAAAATGGGGTTTCTTCGGCCAGCAGGGACTTTTCGGCGGGCAGGGGTGGTGGCGTCCTCCGGGACCATTCTCCGGTCCGTTACTGGCAAATCCTTTCTTCCGTAAAAAGCTCGAGACGCGTCTCAAGGAAATCTGCACCACGGTCTTTACTCCAGAACAATTTGGTCCCGTTATCCAAACATTACAGGACCAGCTTCGACCTGAAGTCGGATTGCGTGCACAGGCGCGAGGAGAGAACATTCAGGACGCGTTAAGGACTTTTGATGAGCACATCGAGTCATTTCGTCGCCAGGTGGTTAACCGGCGAAAATTTCTTCTTCAGCAATTACCAAACTGAGATTGCAGACGATTCGCAGGCGATTAATTTCAGCGTGCCCACCCGGGCGCCTCAAGCAAGCCCGGAAACTTCGCGCTCCAGAGTGGAATCTTGCACCCCAACTCATTATGCGAATTGCGACTTGACCCACTACTCGGGAAACGGAAGGTTTGCGGATGTTGAATAAATCAACGGTAAACCGGCCTCTATTATCAGCCCGCAATTGCGCGACCGCGTTTCGCTTGTATTTCACGGCAACCTCCTGGTAACGGCGGTTCTTCAGCGCCGCCTTAAAGAGCGAAACCTATGTCCCACCCGAGCCGCATTCGATTGCCAATTATTCTCATTTTGGGAGCGCTTTCGACAATCAGTCCGTTGGCCATCGATATGTATTTGCCGGCGTTTCCGGGGATTGCTGCGGCACTCCACACTTCGACCGCTAAAATTTCACTTTCGATTTCCAGCTATTTTGTCGGGATCGCCGCCGGTCAGCTTTTTTACGGTCCGTTGTTGGATCGGTTTGGGCGGAAGCTCCCGCTCTATTGCGGGTTGGTGTTATTTATCGTTGCCTCTCTGCTCTGCCTGGCCTCTCGAACTGTGGATTGGTTGGTGGCCATGCGCTTTCTGCAAGCGCTTGGAGGATGCGCGGCACAGGTTGCTGCGATGGCGATGGTGCGCGATTTTTTTCCAGTTCACGAAACGGCCAGGATTATTTCGTTGCTGATTCTAATCCTTGGGGTATCGCCGTTGCTGGCTCCGACGGTCGGCGGTTTCGTGGCAGTTCATCTTGGGTGGCAGTGGGTGTTTATCGTGCTGGCTTTGTTCGCGTTCCTGGTACTTGCGGTTTGCTGGAGATGGTTGCCGGAAGGACATCCGCCCGATCCCAGCGTATCGCTTCGGCTGAAGCCGATAGTAGGAAACTTCTCTGATGTTTTAAAGGAGCGGCAATTCCTCACTTATGCGTTGTCTGGCGCATTTGCATTTTCGGGATTGCTGGTCTATGTGGCTGGTTCACCGATTATCTTCATGGAGGCATTCCACGTGAGTGCCGCGACTTTCGGAGCTATTTTCGCAGGGTTATCGGTCGGTTTTATTGGCAGCAACCAGGTCAATGTCCTGTTGCTGCGCAAATTTTCGAGCGAACAAATCTTTCGTGCCGCCCTGTGGGTGCAGTGTCCGGCCGCTTTGCTGTTTTTAATCGGCACGATTTACGGTTGGTTTGGGTTGGTGACGACGCTCGTCCTGCTTTTTATCACGTTATCGAGTCTGGGGCTCGCCTACCCAAACGCTGCGGCATTGGCGATGGCGCCGTTTGATCGAAATATTGGCAGCGCCTCCGCAATGCTTGGATTTCTGCAAATCGGGGTTTCCAGCATTGCCTCGGCGAGCATCGGCATTTTTGATTCTCATTCCATGATGCCGGTCGCATTGATTCTGGCCGCAACCTCATGGATCGGAATGGCAATTCTGGCCATCGGGCGGCGAAGTATCATCCGGCTGCGTTTTCTGGAGGAAAGTGGCGCGATCCCGCTTCCGCATTAACGCAAGAAGGATCATCGGATGCAGCATTCAGCGACGATAGTGTGACTCCGATGCGGGATGGAGCGCGGCGATTTATTACTGGGGTCTAGAGATAAGCGCCAAAATCGTCGATCCTTTGGCCTGCTGGTTTTATTGCTCGCTCGTCACAGGCCGCTGCGATGGTACTCCTTGCTGAGGTCGCGCCAGCAGCCCAAATTGCCAGTCGATTCCGTCGCTTTTTCCCGCGACCCGGCACTAGCGCGGCTTCGAATAATCTTTTGGCTGCGGGGTCGAGGCAGTATTTGGCTTCGTCGAAGGGAACGTGCCGTCACCCTTGCCGCCGTTCTCTTGATTAATCGGCTTCTCGTCAGAAGTGATAGTGCCGCTTGAGGGACCACCCGAGTTCGCCTCACCGCGGCTAAATGGACTTAAAGTCTGGCTCACAGCCATCTGGATATCTGCCGCTTTCGTCGGGGCAGCAAGAGAAGCTGCCTCAATGATATGGGACGCCTCAGAATGGGAAAGTTCGGCGGCAGCAGCGGCGACGACCGCCGCCACTTCCGGAACCGCCTTGGAGACCGTAGCTACGACCGCGGATGCACTGGTTTTATGGCGGAATACGATCGCGCGCACTGCTGTTACTGCGACGATTTCACGATCTTGTTTTTCAGCATGTAAAATAAGTTCCACTGCTTTCGATCCCATTTCGGGAACGGGAACACTTGTGACAGCCGTGCGAACTGCTTTTGCCTGGATGGGGGTTAACGCAAAGGTCGATGTCCCTGCGAACATCGAAAGTGCGAGGAGCACTGCGTAACGCGGCACCAATTGATTCGTATTCATAGTTTTTAATTTCGGTTGAAAAACCTTGTCCGCTTTTGCGACGAAGCCGATGAATAGCCGTGGACTGTTGTGGAGACGGGAAAAGCAGCAGAGTTTCTCAGTAATCTGAGCATAAATCATTTCCAACTTGAACGAATTTAAATAAAAAATTCGAAGCATCTCCTTTCCCTTTCACCCAAATATCGTTCTAGACATTTCCCAACTGAAGTCAAGCGTTTAGAATTAATAAAATACGATTTGCCTGCATCGCGGCGCAAACTCGAAGGGCCGGCGGCCTCGACGGGTCAGAGACATCACGAAAATTGGAAATTGCTCCTGAGGATAGATCCATTACGGTAGCCGAATGTTTGCGCCATCTGAACTCTTTGACTTGTCTCAAACGGAGCATGCTTCAATTTTCGAAGGATCTCCCTACGCGTGGGAAGCATTGAAGAAAATCAAAGAGTATTTGCAGCGAAATCTAAAGCCAGCGCTGCATCATACTCTGGACGGTCGGGCGCATATTGGCGCGCAGGTTTTTATTGGCGAAGGTACCGTGGTCGAGGACGGAGCATACATCAAGGGGCCGGCAATCATTGGACGCAATTGTCGTGTTCGGCACAATGCCTACATTCGCGAGGATGTAATCGTGGGGGATAACTGTGTTCTTGGAAATTCCTGCGAATTCAAGAATGTGTTCTTATTTAATAATGCCCAGGTCCCCCATTTCAGCTACGTGGGCGATTCAATTCTGGGTTATAAAGCGCATCTCGGGGCGGGAGCGACGATTTCCAACCTGAAGTTGATTCCTGAGAATATCTATCTTGAAAAGGAAGGAGTTCCTTTCGACACCGGGCTCCGCAAATTTGGTGCCCTGATCGGTGATAATACTGACATTGGCTGCAATGCTGTGCTTAATCCCGGGAGCATCATTGGGCGCGGATCGGTTATTTATCCGAACGTTTCGTGGCGTGGAGTTCTGCCGTCGAACATGCTCGTGAAGAATAAGTGCCCGCAGGCGGTGGTAGTGCGGCGTCCCCGGGGAGTGGTATAGTCAGCCGATCGGGAAGATTTGCTCGCAATGATTAGCAGCGTTGAACATGAGCCCCCAGGCATTGACCTGGCGGCGCAGGTGGAGGAGATTTTTTCACCTGCTGGAGTTCTGTCGCGCTCCAGCAACTTCGAATACCGGCCGCAACAGCAGATGATGGCAGTGGCGGTTGCGCGGGCACTTACGGAGCAGAAGCACCTGATCGTCGAAGCAGGAACAGGGGTGGGAAAGAGCCTCGGATATTTGATCCCCGCGATCCTTTACGCGGTGGCCCAGCGGAAAAAGGCAATTATTTCAACTCACACGATCAATTTGCAGGAGCAATTGATTGGCAAGGATCTGCCGATGCTGGAGAAGGTGATGCCGGTCCGTTTCAGCTATACGATGTTGAAGGGGCGTCACAATTATCTCTGCACGCGTCGTCTCGTCAAGGCTATGCAGCAGGCGGAACATCTATTTACCACGCCCGATGTGGCAGAATTGCGGCGCATCTATGAGTGGGCTCAGAAAACCAACGATGGAAGCCTTTCGGATTTTGAGACGGAACCCTCTCCGGCAGTCTGGCAACAGGTCTGTTCTGAGCGGGGGCTTTGTTCGCCAAAACTTTGCGGCAGCGAATCCGAATTCGCCAAAGGGAACATACCTTGCTTTTTCCAGCGGGCTCGCAGTCGAATTCTCGCCTCAGACGTCCTGGTTTTAAATCACACCTTATTCTTCATGCACCTCGGCGGCCTCGAGGAGGAAACCAAAGGGGGGATTCTCATGAAGAATGATTTCGTGATTTTCGATGAGGCACATACTGTGGAGCACGTCGCCTCCAAACATGTCGGAGCGAGCGTTTCCAGTGCGCAGATTCGATTTGCTTTAAACCGGCTTTATAACCCTGCGACTCAAAAAGGCTTGCTCACCCTCTTGCGGAAAGCCGGTGCGACGCCACTAGTGACGGAACTACTGGAACAAACCCAGCAATTCTTTACCCAGGTGGAACACGTTTGTGATGAATTGGCGGAAAACGCGACGATCGTGGAAAAATCGGGCGGTCAGGATTATGCGCAACGGAATTGGAGTTCGTTGCGCGTTCGGACATCGGACCTTGTCCCTGATCTGCTCACGCTTCCGATTCAGCGTTTGCGCGAGGCGGTGAGTGATTTTGTTAAATTGTGCAACGACAAAGATACCGCGCAGGAATTGGCTGAATGCAATCGCCGGTTGCTGGAAATCAGGGAAGCTGTGGCGATGTTTTTGCGCCATGAAAGCGATGACAATGTTTATTGGGTTGAGCGATCCGGGAAAACCCAGAGGACTTTGACGCTCAATGTCGCGCCCGTGGATATTGCCGATTATTTGCGGCAACGCTTATTCGGGAGCGAGAGTTCGGTGATCATGACGAGCGCAACTCTGGCGGTGGATTCGAAGCCAGCGCCGGTTGAAACTGTTCCGCGGAGGCGATCGGGAAAAGCTCAGTCTGCTGGCGGCCTTTCCTACTTCGCGGGACGCGTCGGCGGTGAATCGGCGACGCAGCTTCAGGCTGGATCTCCGTTCGACTATGAGCGACAGATGAAGCTGTTTGTGGTCGGAAAGATGCCAGACCCTAGAGAATCAGGTTATCGAGACGCGTTGGAACATTGGGTGGAGCACTTTATCACGCTGACTCACGGAAAAGCCTTCGTTCTATTCACCAATTTTCGTTTGATGCAGGAGCTTGCCGACCGGATGGAAGCATTCTTTGCGAAACTCGATCTGGAATGTTTTGTTCAGGGGACGGGCACACCAAGAACGCTCATGCTGGAGAAGTTCAAAGAGAGCGTCGATTCTGTACTTTTTGGAACGGATAGTTTTTGGCAGGGTGTGGACGTGCCGGGGGAAGCTCTATCCAACGTGATCATAACGCGTCTGCCGTTCGCGGTTCCCGATCATCCGCTGATTGAAGCTCGGATAGAGCGAATCGAAGCGCGCGGCGGTAATGCATTTTTTGAATTTTCACTCCCTGAAGCTATTTTAAAGTTCCGACAGGGGGTGGGGCGCTTGATTCGGACCAAAAGCGATACCGGGATAGTAGTGGTTCTGGACAATCGGATTCTAACCAAGCGTTACGGGCAGGCGTTTTTAAATGCCTTGCCCAAGTGTCCGTTGGAAATTGTTTAAATCGATGGGCAAAAAGAAATCAAAGGCCGACCGGATCAGTGCTGGTCTTTTAATGTATAGGGTTCGAGACAATCGTCTGGAGGTTTTTCTGGCGCATCCAGGAGGGCCTTATTTTCGATTTAAGGATGAAGGCCATTGGACCATACCAAAGGGCGAAATCGACAAAGGTGAAGAGCTGCTCGAAACGGCTATTCGAGAGTTTTTGGAAGAAGTAGGTCTTGAGCCTCATGGGCCGTATATCGAGATCGGCTCGATCACGCAAAAAGGCGGGAAAATCGTTCACGCCTGGGCTTTTGAGGGAGATCGTGACGAGTCAACGCCACACGTGTGCAACACGTTCAAAATGGAATGGCCTCCTCAGTCGGGTCGCATGCAGGAGTTTCCGGAAATCGATCGTGTGGGGTTTTTTCGAATTCCGGACGCACGGGTGAAATTGAAAGAAACTCAGTGGGATTTCCTCGATCGATTGGCGGAGCACCTCGGGATTCGTTGATTGCCCCGCCAATTGTCTCCACTTTGCACAAATTGTGTGACATTTTGGATACTGGCGACGTGTTATTTCCTTAATGGCATCAATCCAAAATGGAGCACCAGCCAGATTGGCATGGCAAAGATAGCGATGGCCGTGAGTCTATCCCAGGACCACGTCAAATCGTTCGTTTGAATCGGAAAGATCGTAATCATAAAGTAGTTGCTGAAGCGCGAATGGCCGAGGAATGAGAGGTAGGGAGGGAATTTGCGCATTATTCCGCTGATAAGTGCAACCGCGCCGATTGCAATGACGAGGATCGTGACCGCGAGGTTAACCGCGAGCAAGGCGTTGAGGCTAATTTTAGGCGTTCCGAATTGTTGGTGCCGCCAATGGTACGCCCAATGCAGACCGGCCCAGAGCAGGCCAAATCCCGTTTGAATGGCGGTATGAAAGCTGGCCTTTTTGGAGGTGATTTCATTCAGAAGCCATCCGAAATAAAGCGGGACAATTCCCCAGATCAACTCGATGTGGTGAAAGGGTGTGACAATAAGCTTGCAAAAAATGGACCAATATTCGTTCAACGCCTAAAAGGATGCCGTTGGAAGATCGAAGTGCAAATGTAAAGTTTAAGAGGTTCTGTCGTGAAAACCCTTTTCCTTAGCCGATTATCTGCTTAATTGAAGTGAGTTCAGATATGAGTACTCGGGTCAAAGTTGTTTTGTACGTTGTGCTGGCGGTTTGCACCGTTGTTTTTGGTGCACTCGCATACACCAGCGTCAAGGAAGGGATAGCCTATAATGAAGCCGCAGCCGCGAGGCGGCTTGATCAGGCAGCGGATCCGGGCTCGACTGCTGTGACACCTGAAACTCCCTCTGACTCAGTAGCTTCGACGAATACCTTGCCAGCTACAAATACGGTTGCGGTGAGTACGAACGCTGTTTCGACCAACGCGGCCCTGACGGCAATAACTGAACTGATCAGCCTGACAAATTCCACCGAGGCGACGACCAATTCCTCTGCTCTGGCCGCAACCAATTACACTGCCACGAACGAAGCAGCGACCATCGCATCCAATAAGCCGGAGGCCAAAGTCAAAGCAAAGAAAAAGAGCCTAAAACGGGTTAAGCTGGATGCAGAAGGTCACGAGATCCTGACCCGGCCGGAGCATATGGGCCTGTTCATCGGCCTGGTAATCCTTTCAGCCCTTGGTCTGGGAACATTGACCGCCTACGATATTTCGCAGTTCATGGGGAATAAGGCACTTAAAGTCGTTTACAACGACAACCTTGAGGGGATGAAGGATCCTGAATACGACGAGGCGGAAGCGGAATGGACGAATGGCAATCATCTTGAAGCTATTCGGATGATGCGGGGATACTTGAATAAGAATCCGCGAGAGCAGCATGTCGCTTTGCGCATTGCGGAAATCTACGAAAAGGATCTAAACAATTATCTTGCGGCCGCACTTGAATATGAAGAGGTCTTGACGAAGAAATTGACGCCGGAGCGATGGGGTTGGGCGGCGATCCACCTCTGCAATCTTTATTTCAAATTGGATCAGGAGGACAAAGCTGTGGCTTTGCTCAAGCGAATTGATACCGAATACGGCCAAACCGCCGCCGCTGAAAAAGCGCGAAAACGACTTGAGCAAATGAACATTCCGACGAGCGCGGATGCGGCAGCCGAGGCTGCCGCTGCAGAAGTGGCGGCTGCTGAGACGAGTCCGCCGGTTGAAGAGAAAGGGCCGAAACTTCCGCCGGGTTTCACTCTCAAGAAGCGTTGATCACGTCTTGGGAGTTGCAACTGTCATCGCGTAGTGGGTTTTTTGCGAACGCATATTCGGTAACCGGGCTGCCAAGGATCAAATGCTCCTGAATGATGCGCTCTAGAACGTCCGGGGTACAATTCCGATACCAGATACCTTCTGGATAAACCACTGCTATGGGTCCATTGATGCAAACACGCAAGCAATTCGCTTTCGTTCGATAAATCTCCGGTTCAGGTCCCACCAGATTCAACTCCTTCAATCTGCGTTTCAGGAATTCCCAGGATTGAAGCCCAGCCTCTTTGGAGCAGCATTTCGGCTCAGTTTGATCCGCGCAAAGAAGGATATGCCGTTTGAAGGACTCGATTCCTAACGCTTCAACCGTTTTTGTAAGGTCCGCAGACACAGGGGAGAGGAAGCTTATGAATTAGTTTTGGGCTGATCCCTGCGTGGGAATAATGCCGACGGTTCGCCAATTTGATGGCCGTGCGTGAGGATGCCCCAGCGAGCATCGGCGAATGTGTTTGGTTCAGAACTCAAACCGAGCTGCGTGTAAATTTTGGCGGCTGTCGTCGGCAAAAATGGGTTAACAAGGATCGCAATAATGCGGCAAGTTTCGGCGAGATTGTAGAGCACTTCATCCAAACGGTGCGCTTGCGACGGGTCTTTTGCCAGCTTGAACGGCGCCGTTTGATCGACGTATTGATTTGCGCGAGTAATCAATCCCCAGATCGTGAGTAGCGCTGCCTGCAGTTCGTGCGCACGCAATTGCCGTTCAACCTGGGTGACGGCAGTCGCGGCGTCGCCCGCCAGTTCGGAATGCGGGGCGGGAACCTGTCCGGCGCGGTAGCGCTTCAACATCGAGAGAGAGCGGTTCACCAGGTTTCCCAGCCCATTTGCTAATTCCGCCTGGTATCTCCCCTGAAAACCGGCATCAGTCCAATTGCCGTCTGGTCCGATCGCGAGTTCGCGCGTGACATAAAAACGAAACGCATCAATTCCCCACTCATTAATTATCGCGACAGGGTCAATGATATTCCCGGTGGTTTTGCTGATTTTTTGTCCCTCTTTTTGCCAAAAACCATGGGCAAGAATTTGGTGGGGAAGTGGCAGACCGATTGCTTTTAGCATGATGGGCCAGTAAACCGCATGGAATTTGAGAATGTCTTTTCCGATGACATGAATCGCAGCGGGCCAAAGCGATACTTGTTCGGGTTGCCCGCCCAGTGTGGGAAGCGACTCGGCAAGGAGTGGATCTCCATGCGCGGCCGGAATGGTGATATAATTTACCAGGGCATCGAACCAGACATAGGTAACGTAATCGGAATCGAAGGGCAGGGGAATGCCCCAACTCAACCGTGCAGCCGGGCGGGTGATACAAAGGTCCTCAAGGGTGTTGTTCTTCAAAAATCCGAGCACCTCATTGCGGCGATAATCTGGGGCGATAAAATCAGGATGCGCCTGAATATAATCAATCAACCACTGTTGGTGGTCCTTCAGTTTGAAATAATAGTTTTGCTCGACCAGTTCCGTGACCTCTCCATAGATCGCGTCGAATGTACCATCGGGCAGGCGATCTTTTTCAGTGAGAAATGTTTCCTGCCGGGTGGAATAAAAGCCGCGATATTCGGCTTTGTAAAAATGACCTTGCTCATGAAGTTTTGAAAGCGTGGCTTGAACCACTTTCTTGTGGCGAGGTTCGGAAGTGCGCACAAAATCGTCATTCGTGAGCTGAAGGGTTTTGGTGAGAGCGATCCAGGATTCTGCGAGTTCGTCACAATAAGCCTGGGGACTTTTCCCTTCGGCTGTGGCTGCCTGCTGTACTTTTTGGCCATGCTCGTCGAGACCGGTGAGGAAAAAGCATGGCTCGCCGAGACTGCGATGGGCACGCGCGATCACGTCAGTGATTACTTTCTCGTACGCGTGGCCGAGATGCGGTTGGCCGTTGACATAGTCGATCGCGGTCGTGACGTAGAATTTCTTGACGGCCTCGTTTTTCTTATCCATTCGTCCGAGTATTGTGCCGAACCTTAAACCAAAGCGCAATGCCCGCCCCGGTTTTTGCAGTTTTTGGTCCCCGTGGTTCCACGCTACGAGTGCGGAATCGAATTCAGAAAATGCGAATCCATAAACGAACATCCACATGCTCAACAACTTTTTTGGTGTTTAAGCGAAAATGGAGTTGCTTCGAACCAGAGAAAGAGCTCAAAGTGGAGGGCCTGAAAGGACCCAAGATATAATGCCGGCGAAGAGGAGTGGACCGACACAGCCGATTTCTGTTGTGACCGGAGGTGCCGGTTTTCTTGGATCGCATCTAACTGATTATCTTCTCGCAAAAGGTCATCGGGTGGTGGCGATCGACAATCTCGTTACCGGCTCACTTCAGAACATCGAGCACCTGGGGGGCAATCCGGCTTTCAAATACATCCAGCAGGACGTAACGGAATTTATTTTTCTCGATATGCCCGTTGACTACGTTTGGCATTTCGCGTCTCCGGCAAGTCCAATTGATTACCTTGAGCTGCCAATTCAGACACTCAAGGTCGGTTCATTGGGAACGCACAAAGCGCTCGGCCTGGCCAAACACAAAAATGCCCGATTCCTGCTCGCCTCGACTTCGGAGATTTACGGCGATCCTCTGGTCCACCCGCAACCCGAAAGCTACTGGGGAAACGTTAATACGATTGGTCCCCGCGGATGCTATGATGAGGCAAAGCGTTTCGCGGAAGCTTTGACGATGGCTTATTACCGCGAGCATAAAGTCGACACGCGGATTGTGCGCATCTTCAACACCTACGGTCCGCGGATGCGTTTGAACGATGGAAGAGTCGTTCCTTCATTTGTGGGACAAGCGCTGAAGAACAAACCAATCACGGTTTTTGGAGACGGATCGCAAACTAGAAGTTTTTGTTATTGTTCGGACCTGATCGAAGGCATTTACCGCCTCATGATGAGTTCAACTAATCTTCCGGTGAATATTGGCAACCCCCGGGAGATGTCGATGCTCGAGTTCGCGCGGACGATAATCCAGGCGACTGGCTCAAAGAGCAAAATCATTTTCACCCCACTCCCACAGGACGATCCGAAGCTTCGCCAACCGGACATTACGCTGGCGCGCAGGATTTTAAGATGGGAGCCGAAGGTAAAATTGGAGGATGGGCTCGCGGAGACTATTTCGTTTTTTGCGAATCGCGAGGAGGGCGTGCGGCAGAAAAAAAACAGGCGTCGCGCTTAAATTTTTGCTTTTCTGTTTGACCATGCTTATGATTTTAAGTAACCAGCACGCCGACTTTCACGAACTCGTTGCGCTTTGCATGATTAAAGCAGAACGATTCTTGCTTGGATGGTGTCAAAATTAACATGTTAAGCAGCAAATCATTCTTATGCATGGATTTCGGGGCGGGAACCCTGAAACTCGCCGAGTTTGAGTTGAACGAGACAGGGAGTCTTCTTCTCAAACAATACGGAGTCAGACCCTTGGGTATTGAGGGTTCGCAGGATTCCAAACGTGAGGCGGTTCTCCTAAAAGCCATACAGGAACTCCTCAGTCAAAAAGCCTATCGCGCCAAGACGATGAATGTCAGCGCTCCTGGCTTTCACGTATTTTCCAAATTCGTCAAGCTCCCGCCGGTTGACTCTTCGAAAGTCACGCAAATCATCCAGTATGAGGCGCAACAAAACGTTCCGTTTCCGTTGGAGGAAGTAGTCTGGGATTACCAGATCATGGGAACGCTGCCGGGGGGCGAAATGGAAGTGCTCCTGGTTGC
>JAQGOX010000902.1 GCA_028293365.1 Verrucomicrobiales bacterium
TGCATCAGTTGCCAGGAACTGTGGAAGGAACGTGGATTGAAGCTCGATTTTCGAACCGGATGTATAATCCGGCAACTGGGGAGAATTACGAAGTCGCGACAGCCAAACATTTTTCCTTTAATTCACCGTCTGGAGCCTGCCCGGTATGCCACGGGTTGGGGCAGAAGATGGTTTTCGATCCGGGGCTGATTGTGCCCGATCCTTCCAAATCACTCGAAGGTGGAGCAATCCTCCCATGGCGGCGCGGTGGAAAGCGGATGATCGTTTATTATAAGAGTATGTTGCGTGCGGTCGCGCAACATTACGGGCAGAGCCTTGAATTGCCTTATGAGAAACTTCCCGACGATTTTAAGAAGACTCTGCTTTACGGTTCTGGAGAAATGGAGGTTTCCTTCAGTTTCTCGCGGGCTGGGAAAACCAGTAAAATAAATCGACCGTTTGAAGGTGTAATTCCGAATCTTGATCGCCTTTATCATGAGACGGAAAGCGAGTTCACCAAGAATCGGCTCAAAGCGTTCATGAGCCCGGAGGACTGTGACGCTTGCGGGGGCAAACGACTCAAGCCTGAGATCCTCGCGATCACTATTTCGGGAACAAACGGGGTTGTTCCTCCAAAATCCAAAATTTCGAAACGATCGAAAGCGCAGATTCCAGGTTTGTCGATCATGGACGTTTGCGGACTATCGGTGGAATCGGCTCTTCAGTTTTTCGATGCACTCACATTAAATGCGTTTCAGCAAAAAATCGCCGCCGATATCACACGGGAAATTAAGAATCGCCTTCGATTCTTGAAGAATGTCGGCCTTGGTTATCTGACCCTCGATCGCGAGAGCGGAACACTGAGCGGAGGGGAGGCGCAACGAATTCGCCTCGCGACCCAAATAGGCGCCGGTCTCGTAGGCGTCCTCTACATCCTCGACGAACCAAGTATCGGTTTGCATCAACGTGATAATGAACGACTGCTCGTGTCACTGGAAGGGCTTCGAGACCTGGGAAATTCAGTGATAGTGGTCGAACACGACGAGGATACTATCCGGCGGGCGGATTATATTTTGGACCTTGGACCGGGAGCAGGAGTGCGCGGAGGCGAATTGGTGGCCGCAGGCACCCTGGAGGAGATTCTTCAATCCGGCCCCTCGTTGACCGGCAAATATTTGAGGCGCGAATTAAATATCGAAGTGCCCAAACGACGTGCCAAGCCGATCGGCGAGCGCGGCTGGCTCGAAGTGCTCGGCGCCACCGAAAATAATTTAAAAAATATCGACGTGCGGATTCCCATCGGTGCCTTCACCTGCGTTACAGGGGTGAGCGGTTCCGGAAAAAGCACGCTGGTTGATGATATTATCCGGCGGGCACTTTTTCGCCATTGGTACGGCTCAAAAGAGCGACCCGGCGCTCACCGTGAACTTCGTGGCTTCGAAGCGTTGGATAAAGCGATTGTAATCGATCAGACTCCGATTGGACGCACTCCGCGAAGCAACCCGGCGACCTATACCGGAATTTTTAACCATATACGGGATCTCTTTTCCAAGCTGCCGGCTGCAAAAGTTCGGGGATACAACGCGGGCCGATTCAGCTTCAATGTCAAAGGAGGGCGCTGTGAGAAATGCCAGGGGGATGGCCTGATTCGGATCGATATGCATTTTCTACCGCCGGTTTATGTGACCTGTGAACGCTGCGGCGGGAAGCGCTACAATCGAGAAACGCTCGAGATTACCTACAAAGGCATGAATGTCGCGGATGTGTTGGAAATGACTGTTGATGAAGCGGTGAACTTTTTCCGCGCGGTTCCGCAGATTTTTGATATCTGTTTGACTCTGGCCGAAGTTGGTTTGGGTTATATTCGACTCGGTCAATCGGCCGTAACTTTGAGCGGCGGCGAAGCTCAGCGGTTAAAACTTGCGACCGAACTCAGCCGCAAATCCACCGGTCACTCCCTTTATATCCTTGATGAACCAACGACCGGATTACATTTTCATGACGTGGCGAAATTACTGGAAGTCTTGTTCAAACTGCGCGAGCCAGGAAACACGCTTTTGGTGATTGAACATAATTTGGATGTGATCAAAACGGCGGATTGGGTCATTGATTTGGGTCCGGAAGGGGGATCCGAAGGTGGGTATATTGTTGCGGAAGGCCCGCCTGAATTCATCGCGGCATGCCAGCGCAGTTTCACCGGGCAATACTTAAAACCTTTGCTGAAACCAGGCTGACAGGAGATAATTGAACGGCGCTGGAAGAATTGACGCTGATCGATGGCGCGGATTAACTTCCGACGTGATAAACATTATTTCCGTGTCTAACATGCTTGTTCGCCGCCGCGGAGGGCGATTTATACGATCGTGAGATTTAATTCGGTTTTCAGGCTCAGTTCCGGCTCGCCCTGGTTTGGATTCCTGGCGGCTTTCATTATCTGCCTTGCGGCAAGTGCAGTGACCTCGCGCGCTGCGGAATTATCTGAGGCAGAGCAGTTCACTGCCGCCACCAAGGCATTCCAGGATGGTTTCTACGAGCGCGCCGACCGGGAGTTTTCTGACTTTCTTAAGCGGTTCGGAACTTCCACCAACGCAATTGAAGCGAAACTCTATCGCGGTGAATCGTTGCTTAAGTTGAGGCAATATGATGCGGCGCTGGATTTGCTTGCCAAAAGCCTGCCATCCGCCTCCGCCAGAAGCGATGAATTCATCTTTTGGATTGCGGAATCTCAGTTCGGCAAAGGTGAATTTGAAACAGCTTCGGCTACATTTGCGCGGCTTCTGCGAGAATTCCCGCAGAGCGCGCGGGCTTTAGAATCGAGTGTTGGGGAAGCGTTGGCTCATTTCAAGCTGAAGCATCTTCCGAAAACGATTGAGCTATTGCGTTCGCCCACCGGAGCGTTTGCGAAGGCGGTTTCGAATTCGACGAACATGCCCGCCATTGCGCGCGGTGAATTGCTTTTGGCTGACGCACTCCTTCAATCGAGTGATTACGGAGGCGCGCGGGATGCGTTGGGAGCGCTGAGCAAATATGTATTGCCCACGGATCTTGACTGGGAGCGGGCGAATCTAGCCTGCACGATTGAGATCAGCGCGGCACGCTTCGATGATGCATTGAGGGCCGCCACGAATCTGGTCGGGCTTTCATTGAAATTGGGGCGGCCTTTTACCGTGGTCGCCTCCTACAATCTTTTGGCACATGTTTACGAACTCCAGGGGAAACCGAACAACGCGGTGGAAACCTACGACAAGATTGTGGGGAGTCCGGGGCTGCCGCTCGAGAATCGGCATCAGGCGGTTTCTCGTGTTGCCGATCTGCTCGTGTCCGTTCAGCAGTTCACGAACGCTACGGAACACCTGGAAGTTTTCCTCAAAGAGAATACCCAGGATCCTTCGGCGGACCAGTTGCGGCTCCAGCTAGGCGAAACATGGCTGAACCAGTTTCAGGTGACTCGTGCCAGCGGTCAAATCAGCACAAACGCGACCAATCTCCTCTGGCAGGCTCGCGTTCATTTCGACTTCGTGATCAATCAAATGACCAACACACCCAGAATAGGAAAAGCTCTCCTGGATCGCGGTTGGACCTTGTGGGAAGAGGCTGGGTTTACCTCTCGTTCAAGCGTGTTAGGCGACGCGGCGGCTGCATTTCAGGCGGCGGTCGCTCAACTGCCGAATTCGGAGCAACAGGCGGTTGCGCGGATTAAGCTCGCCGATTGCCAGTTCGAGCAAAAACTTTATCCATTGGCCGCCACAAATTATATGCTCGTTTTGAGCG
>JAQGOX010000070.1 GCA_028293365.1 Verrucomicrobiales bacterium
AAAGAGACCTTCGTGCCTTGATTCGCCTCTATCGCGACATCCAACTCACAAAAGTGGGACACTGGTCCAGCAAACTCAGCCTGGCTCGAAAAGCGCATTACAAGGCACTCTTTGTCCAATACGCCAAATTCAAACTGGATCTGGTGAGTTCGACAGCATACACGACTGCGGCAGGCACCGTTCGAAGCTCCGTCTCTGCTAATTTTACACTGCAGCCTTTGGAAGATACCGAAGATTTCGTCACCAAAGGATCGGGCGCATTTAGCATGGATAGCGAGGCCTGGGATAACGTCGTCGACCCCTGTACTGCGTCAGCCTCACCCACACCGGGACTTTTGGCCGTCGCTCATCTCTACCTGCGGCAGACCGATGTCAACATCAACAAAATCATAATGACTGAGGATGGTATTCGGCGTCCACTTTACGGATTGCTCTATGATCCGTTTGCGGTCACGCCAGGCGAAAATTACAGGCTGACGTGCGAGGGTCGTTCCATCGGATTATTTCCCAGTTTTTGGGGCGCCATTTTCGGAGGGTTCCATAAAAATGAGGTCAAAAAAATGCCAGATGGCCGCGAGGCGATCTACGTGAATGATTTCACCTATGAGTCCAATCGCGCTCCGTCCAAAAAAGAATACCAAAACATCGGCTCAGTTGCTGGCGGAGACTCAAGCGAGACGACCGACATCACCATCGAATTCACCGGGGGTAATTGACCTGTTTCGAAAATTATACCTAACGACTTTCCTTGAACCGAACGATGCGAATCTGGCCATCAAATGCTTGTTTCTCCGCTTCATCACGCATGATCTTCAGGACGCAGTCGCTGGAATATCCTCCAGTGCAGGCGCCAATAAGCGGAAATGCGATAGATCGGTAATTCATTCGTTACGCTTGCCGCAATAACAATTGCGACATTGACAGGGCTGTTCGCGTTTGACGTCGAAAATGCCCCCGCTACTGCAACGACCAGGCTCTCTGGGCCACGAGACCCCAACCTGCAGATGCATAGGTGCAGAAAATGGGCACCCGATTTTATCAAAGCCATATAGAGACTTACATTGACCCTCAAGCTCAAACGTTGCCCTGCCGATGGGTAAGCGATGACAAAGCAATCGGCGCGCTTCGCGTTTTACCTGGCGCTGGCCGCGATCCTGGGCGGATGCTCCGGATACGATGCATCCTGGCCGCCACCGCCTCGAAACGAACAAGAAAAGCTCATGATTGAAGCAGCGCTTCGTGCTGTGGTTCAGATTGATGGTTGGAGCCAAACAGCCTGCGTCGTCAATCGACGTAAAAATGAGTGGCAGGTCCAGGCCTGGCGCATCGTCCATCCCGAAGCTAAAGGCCGCAGTCGATGCGTTCCCTGGGCCGTCCGGGGAATCACGCTCGACGATCAAGCCAAAGTTCTCGCTTACAGAAATCATCCGTAAAAGTCAGTCAGCGCAGCCTAGTGGGTGGCCTTCTTATTTTGCTGTTCCACGAAAAGGAGGAATTAAAAAAGGCTTCTTCTATAGGGCAGGAAGGACGCCGCGTCGAGTGACGCGGCCTACAGTGCGCCCGGTCTAACCACGGGAGCGTTGAGTTTGTCTTTTCGGAAAGGATTGGCGACAGGAAGGTTCGCTGCCCGAATTCATGGTGATTTAAAGCTTTGGACCATTATTCGCGGGGTGGCGGTCTGAAATTGGGGCTCCCGCCCGGACCGCCGGGACCACCTGGGCCGCCCGGGAATGTGGTTAAGTCTTTGTTGATACCTTGTCGCAGTTGCTCGTCGGTGAGTGTACCGGTTTTATCGGTGTTCCAGGATTGAAACCATTTCGCGAATCCTGAGTTGAACTCTTCATGAGTGATCGCTCCGTCTTTATTGGCGTCCAGTGCGGTCATGAATGCGCCTCCGAGAAAGTTGCCGGGGCCGAATCCTCCGGGGCCTCCGGGTCCGCCTGGACCACGACCACCCGGTCCTCCAGGTCCGCCGGGGCCTCCTCGTCCGCCGCCACCGAATCCCATTTCACCCAGCATTTCTCCTTCCGATTTTCCAGCGAGTTGGTCAGCAAGGGATTGCGAGCGAACTTTAACGAACGCTTTGATTGGTTTGACCGGCTGCATAAAACCACCCGGACCTCCCGGCCCGCCGGGACCCCGAGGACCGTCGCCTCCTTCGCGGCCTCCGCCGGGCCGCATATTTCCAAACCCTGCCGGAGGAACGGGTTCTCCAGCGACGGCCTTGTTAAAGATCGCGAGTTTTTCGGAAGATTCATCTTTGACAGCCGAGCGAATCGCGGCGGCGACTCTGTCCACCTGCTGGTCGAATCGTTCCGGTTTGAAGAGTGTTTTGTTAAGGTTTTCCAGTTTGGCGAGATAGAGCTTCTTGAATGACTCAGTCGCGAACATACGCTGCAAAAATCGGTTTTCACCAGCCCAAGGATGTTGAATGCTGAGGTTTTCGCGCTGATCCTGCGAGCCGCGCATGCCGAATTGACCGAAAGAGTGGTCCAGGTCCCACGGGATGAACTGGAACTTATCGGTGCGATCACTGAGGTACACATAGAAGTTTTGTCCCATGTCCAAAATGCTGTCGAGGTTAGCAAGTGAAACTGTGACTGCCATGAAGTTTGCGAATTCGTCCACATCGAGGTAGCTGGCTACTTTCGCCGCGAATTCGGTGTCATCAGCTTTTGTCACAAATTTGCAGAAAGCGATGATCCGTTTTTTCTGCGCATCGGTGAGCGAGGTCTTCGGATCGTAGGTTTGATTGTAACTCTTCCATTCGTCACCAAGATCGGCAAAGAGGTTGGGCGTGACTGGTTTGAGCATGGCGCCCTTTTGACCGCCCAGGATTTCGGCAGCGAAATGTTTATCCGGATCTTCGATCAATGAGTATAGACCGAGGTACTCTTTCTCATATTTACCGGGGACGCTCACATAAACACGCGCGTAGGAGGAGCGCGGAGCGGGGACACCAGCATCACGGAAGAGCCGATGGGCGAGGGGTTCGTTCATCCAGCTCGCGTCGGTGACGTTGTTGTGGAGATTCAGCCGGCTATTGCCCGCGAGTTTTTGGCCTTTGACATATTTGCCCAGATCAATCTTCAGCGAATGCTTCATGGAACCGCGCGACTGCATGAAGGTGCCATTTCCTTTGTAACGAACGGCGACATCTTTGAGGGTTTGTCCGCCAAATTCGAGATCGGCGTGAACATAATTAAACTCGACACCCGCTGCGGACGCCAGGCCGTTCCGTTTGCCTTCCGGTCCCTGGAGGTTCATGCCGGGGCCGCGTCCGGGTCCGCCTGGCCTTCCGGGTCCTCCGGGTCCGCCGAATTGAGGTGGCCCAAGGCTGGTATTGAGTCCCACGCGGAGCTTTTCCTCATTGAGCTTGCCATTTTTATCTTTGTCCCATGCGGTAAACCATTTCTCGCCAAGCGCGTGAAACTCATCTTTCGATAAGGTGCCATCGCTGTTTTGATCACCGTCTTTGAGAAATGCGGGCGCGACAAACATGGCGGGGCCGAACATGCCACCGCCGCGTCTTCCCGGGCCTCCGCCGAACATATCTCCGCCGCCTTTGGGTTCCAGTGCCTCCCATTGATCCGGTTTGAAATGCAAATGGACGGTCCAAACATTGGTTTCGTTGAAAAGATCGGCCGACTTCGCCGGAGGCGGTTGATTCGCGGTTTCGACCGCGGCGATCGCGGGCAGCGCGAAGCACGAGGCGGCAATCAGGAGTGATCCCAATCGGTTTGGGCGAAGGATTTTTGCGAAATTTCTCATTTGCTTCATGTTACGGATCCGTCACATATGACACCTGCCGCCGCATAAGGTTTCTTTTATTTAACCTCTCAATTCAATCAACCCCGGAGGGGCGAAAGATGAATAGATGGTTGAGGTTTAGCACGTTTCACGTCCGGTTCACCACGTTTCACGTGGGCCTTGGGGAAGCGAAACCCCCGGAAACAAAGCCAAATACCACCATCACTTGTGCGCTACGCGCCCGCCTCGGACGCGGGCATCTCTCCCTTCGACATTCCTATTGTCTGATGCGGAACAGTGTGACGATTACCGATGTGTCAAAGTATGCGCTCACAGGCGCTCGCCGCAGACAGAGTCAATCGCGGAGACGGCGTCAAACGCGACAGGATTCTGCCAAGAGGAGGCCTTTTTCCTTAACGAATTCGACTGATGGCGTGCTTGCAGGGGTCCAATTTTCCGCCCGAAGCCCGGCAGTCTGTTGAAATAATTGCGTACGATTGGTCGCTGGCAGTTTTTCGTTCCGGCGCGGAACGCCAATGGAGTATATTCCCAAAGAATACGTGACGGAGTCGTGACAAAGCAGGAACGGAAAAATGCCGCGAGGAAGTGTGCGAAGGTATCTCAAAAGACTGCTAAGCTCGTAACTCGCGTCGGGCAGTGAAGCGCAACGCATCGAGTAATGTGTCCGCGTAGTGCCGTACCAGCGTTACCGATTCCGTCCATTGATTCCCGGTAAACAAAATGGTAAGGGAAACGTTTGAGATTCGCACGATGGAAGACCGGCTTGATTAGATGAAATCTTCCGAGTTTCGCCGCCACGACGGCCGCGCACAGCTCCGCCGTAACTCCCCGCCCAAACGCTGCGATACCGCGGCGTAATGTCAAAGGGCATCTGCCACATCCTGTTCGACGGCGGGATGGTAATCGACTCTCACCTTTGCGGACCGCCGCGACCCGCCGCCAAGACTTGGCGTCCGCGAGGGGTTGGACTTCGCCGCTTTCAATTTGGCG